>DAIESR010000165.1 GCA_027346205.1 Beijerinckiaceae bacterium | reverse complement strand
GCTCGTGATCGAGTGATCCGCCACCAGCATCAAGAGCGCGGCAGAGACGAGCAGCTTGTCGGCGATCGGGTCCAGCATGCGGCCGAGCGAGGATTGCTGCGACAAGGCGCGAGCGAGATAGCCGTCGAGAAAATCCGTGATGGCGGCGGCAGCGAAGAAGCCGAGCGCCGTCCAACGCATGGTGGGCTGCGCCGGCCAGAAAAGACAAGCGACGACCACGGGGACTACGAGCACCCGGCCATAGGTCAACAGATTGGGAAGGCTGAAACGGTGGTCGAAACCACGGGAGGAGGAGGAAGCCATGCCGGGAGGGAACATTCCCGCAAGCGAAAGGTCAATAGAGCATTGGCCAAAGCCGGGCGTGAAGATCAATGTTGATGCGGCGTTGCATCAGCATGCACGTGGTCCGCTGGTGGATCGCATGAAGGAACAAGCGCCGGATCGGCATGATATTCCTGCCATGCCTGCCGCAGGATCTGCACCGACGAGGTGAGAAACAAGGCTGCCATGAGGGCCGCGACCGCAAGATCCGGCCAAGCCGTATGGCTGCCCCAGACGCCGAGCGCCGCCAGCATCACCACGACATTGCCGATGGCATCATTGCGCGAGCACAGCCAGACCGAGCGAATATTCGCGTCGCCATCCTTATAGCGCAGAAGCAGGAGAACACTCGCGGCATTGGCGGCGAGCGCAAGAAAGGCGATGCCGCCCATCACCTCGGCGCTGGGGAGCGCGAGGATAAGGCTGTGATAGACCGTCGAGCCTAACACCCAAAGCGCCATGAAGGTGAGGCTCGCGCCCTTGAGTAGAGTCGCGCTCGCTCGACGGCGGAGAGATGCCCCAATCACCGCGAGGCTCAGGCCATAGGTCACGGTATCGGCGAGAAAATCCAGCGCGTCGGCCTGCAGCGCCTGGGAACGGGCCAAGGCGCCGGCGGTCATTTCGATAAGAAACATGGCCGCATTGATCGCAATCACCATCCAAAGGATGCGTTTGTAGCGCGGGTCCAAGCCGTCGAATTGTGGATTGCCGTGGCAACCGCAGGCGGTTGCTGTCACTTTGGCCGTCGAAGAGCCGCTCAACAGGCCTTTTTCCCTTTGTCTCTCTTTCACTTGGTCGATAGCAAGCCTACATCCTCTAGTTACTAGAGGATCAAGAGCCAGGATGAGATCATGTCGGATGATACGAAGGGCGCCGGTGGCACCAAAACGGACGCGGCTCGAGACGACATGCCGATCGGAAGCCTGGCGCGCCTGACCGGCGTGAAAATCCCGACCATCCGCTATTATGAGGAGATTGGGCTTTTGCCGGCGCCGACGCGCAGCCAAAGCAACCGGCGGCTTTATGCCGCGCGCGATGCGGCGCGCCTCGCCTTCATCCGCCACGCCCGCGAGCTGGGCTTCGATCTCGATGCGATCCGGATCCTCATGGCACTTCAGGAGAAGCCAGAGCAATCCTGTAGCGAGGCCGATGGCATCGCCCGCGCACGCCTCGCCGAAGTGGAAGACAAAATCGCGCGTCTCTCAGCGCTCAAGATCGAGCTGGAACATATGCTGGAGGGCTGCGCGCATGGTCGGATCGCGACCTGCCGCGTTATTGAAGTGCTGGCCGATCATGGCAAATGCCGGCACCAATAAGCCCCACCCTCTATGATTAACGTAGGAGGGCTTTAACTTATTAATGGTCTGCTCGGCGCGCCCTCAGAGCCGATCTTGAGCATATGGAATTGCTCGCGATCCATATGCTCGGGACAAATCGGCTCGATTTCAAAAAGGTAGAGCATGTTCTGGATCAGAAAAGTCCACCAACTTTTCCCGAACATGCTCTAGCAAGCGCGGAGCAGCAGATTTTGAAGATCTTCGACGCCCTCGTCGTCGGCGCCGGCCCGGCCGGATTGACCACTGCCTATAGTCTCGTCAAGGCCGATCGCAGCGTCCTCGTCGTCGAGCAAGATCCGACCTATGTTGGCGGTATCAGCCGGACGGTCAATTATACGGGCTTTCTGTTCGACATCGTCGGCCATCGCTTCTTCTCCAAGTCGAAGGAGATTGTCGATCTCTGGAACGAGATCCTGCCGGACGATTTTCTCGATCGTCCGCGGCTCTCGCGCATCTTCTATCGCAACAAATTCTACGCCTATCCGTTGCGGGCCTTTGAAGCGCTGCGCAATCTCGGCGTCTTGCAGAGCTTCGTCTGCCTCGCTTCTTTCGCTCATGCGCGTACCTTTCCCGTCAAGGCGCCGAAGACCTTCCATCAATGGGTGCGCAACCAGTTCGGCGAAAGGCTGTTCTCGATCTTCTTCAAGACCTATACGGAAAAGGTCTGGGGCATGAGCTGCGACGAGATTTCCGCCGATTGGGCGGCGCAGCGGATCAAGGGCCTGAGCCTCGGCGCCGCCATCATGGATGGTCTGCGTCGCTCGCTCGGATGGCAGAAGCGCGGCGCGGTCGCAAAAACCTTGATCGAATCCTTTCGCTATCCGCGCCGTGGTCCCGGCATGATGTGGGAAGCCTGCGCGCGAAAGATCGAAGCGCGCGGTGGCCAAATCGTGATGGACCGCAAGCTCGGTACACTCGCCTTCGATACGCAAAAGCAAATATGGACGGTCGAAACCGTCAGCGCCTCGGGTGTTCGCGAGACTTATTTCGCAAAAAATATCGTCTCTTCCGCCCCGGTGCGCGAGCTAATGACGGCGCTGCGGCCGGCGCCGCTCACTCTTTTGCACGCGCGCGAGCTGAAATATCGCGATTTTCTGACCGTGGTGCTGATCGGCAAGAGTGCCGGCGAGTTGCCCGACAATTGGATCTATATTCATGATCCGAAGGTAAAGGTCGGCCGGGTGCAGAATTTCCGTTCCTGGTCGCCGGAAATGATCCCCAATGCGACCTCGACCTGTCTCGGCCTCGAATATTTCTGCTTCGAAGGCGACGGCCTGTGGAATGCCGTGGACGATGATCTGGTCGCGCTGGCCAAGCGCGAGATCGGCGAGATCGGTCTGATGAACCCGGCCGATATCTATGACGCCTGCGTCGTGCGGCAGAAGAAGGCCTACCCGGTCTATGACGAGAGCTATGCCAATCATATGGCGATGATCCGGCGCGATCTCGCGAGCCTCTATCCGAGCCTGCATCTCGTTGGCCGCAACGGCATGCACAAATATAACAATCAAGATCATGCGATGATGACCGGAATGCTCACGGCGGCAAATATCGTCGCCGGGGAAGCCATCTATGATGTCTGGCAGGTCAATGAGGATGCCGAATATGGCGAGGCGGGGATCTCCGGCGCGCAAGAGGCTTTGAAAAGCCTGCGTCTCGTTCCGAAAAAGGCGGCCTGATCTCGATGGTTCTGCGATCTATCATGGCGCGTGCCACCGCCTTGCGGGATGAGCACGCTGGTCAATCCATCAGCGCATTCGTGGCCGATCTCTGGCGCTATGGCCTATGCAGTGCCTTGGCGCTCGCGCTTGATTGGGGCCTTCTCGTCGGGCTTGTGCGGGCCGGGGTCAATTATCTGCCGGCGGCGGCGATGAGCTTTTTCGCGGGCATGGTGCTCGCCTATATCGGCAGCGTGGTCTTCGTCTATCGCGGCCGTCGCGCCTATCCGCTGCTTGCCGAGGCGGTGGGCTTTTTCATCATCGGCTTTGCCGGCCTGCTCCTCAACGTTCTGCTGCTCTTCGGCTTCGTCGATGTTCTCGGGCTCGGCGTCGGTCTTGCCAAGGCACCGACGGCCGTCGCTGTCTTTCTGTTCAATTTTGTGGCGCGGCGGACACTGCTCTTCGTCAATGCGCAAGACGCCGCCATGTTGCGCGCTGAAACACGCCCGCCGGCTGAAGTGAATTATTGATCGGTGAAACAGGCTGTTCGCATGACGACAGAGGCGCGCACGATCGATATGCGGACGACGGCGCTGCGCAGCATGCCACAAGGCGGCGGCCCCGCGCAGGAGGCCGTATCATCGCCGGCAAAGCCCCTGCCCATTCTGGCTGAACAGCCAGCCGGCCTCATATTTTTTCCGTTCATTGCGGCGGCGCTCTGGGGCCTGACCCATTCTTATCCGGGAATTCTCGGTGATGCGGCCATCTACGTCGGCCGCGCGTTGGCGGATCTCGACCCGAATGGCGTCGGCCGTGACATGATGTTCACCCATGATAGGCAATCGCATTTCAGCATCTTTCCATTTCTGCTTGATCATCTCGTCGCGTCTTTGGGCACGGCGCGGACCGACCTGTTTCTGGCCTTGCTCTCCATGGCGGTCTGGATGGCGGCGGTCGCTGGCTTTGCCAGCCGCTATGTGCCGAAACCCTTCATCGCTCTCGTTGTGATCTTCGTCGCCGTCCTGCCGACGTCTTATGGCGCACCTCAGCGTTTCGGCTTTTCGGAAGTGCTCGCAGAGCCGCGCCCTTTCGCTGAAGCTCTGGTGCTTGCGGCACTCGCAGGCCTGGCCGGTGGCCGCACATGGCTTGGCTTCTTCTGCCTTTTTATCGCGAGCCTCGTCCATCCTTTGATGGCGCTCGCCGGATGGGGCGTGTTCGCCATCGTCCTCGGGCGTGAGGATTGGCGTTGGGTTGCGCTTTTTGTCGGCGCCACGCTTGTCGCGCTTGCGGCCGCCGTGGCGGGTGTGCCGCTCCTTCATCGCCTCTTCGTGGTGATGGCCCCGGATCTCAAAGCCTTCGCCGAGAGCCGCAGCCCGCATTTGTTTCCG
>DAIESR010000146.1 GCA_027346205.1 Beijerinckiaceae bacterium | reverse complement strand
ACGCAGAAGCCCGATGTCGATCACATCGACGGCCTCTCGCCGGCGATTTCGATCGAGCAGAAGACGACCTCGAAAAATCCACGTTCGACCGTCGGCACGGTCACCGAGATCTATGATTACATGCGGTTGCTCTTCGCCCGTGTCGGCATTCCCTATTCGCCGGCCACGGGCTTGCCGATTGAGAGCCAGACGGTGAGCCAGATGGTCGATCGCGTGCTGGCTCTGCCCGAGCGCACGCGGCTCTTTCTGCTTGCACCGGTCGTGCGCGGCCGCAAAGGCGAATATCGCAAGGAAATTGCCGACTATATGAAGCGCGGCTTCCAGCGGCTGAAGATCGACGGGCAGTTTTACGAGATCACCGAGACGCCCACGCTCGACAAGAAAGTGAAGCACGATATCGAGGTCGTGGTCGACCGCATTGTCGTGCGCGCCGATATGGCGGCGCGGCTCGCGGAAAGTTTCGAGACTGCGCTGGAACTCGCCGAGGGCATTGCCATCATCGAGTTTGCCGACGAGAAAGACGCGAAGGGCGAAGCAAAGCAAATCGTCTTCTCCTCCAAATTCGCCTGTCCGGTTTCTGGCTTCACCATTTCGGAAATCGAGCCCAGGCTGTTTTCTTTCAACAATCCTTTCGGCGCCTGTCCGACGTGCGGCGGACTCGGTACCGAGCCGCGTGTCGATGCTGATCTCATCGTTCCCGATCCCAAGCTCACTTTGCGCAAGGGCGCGATCGCGCCTTGGGCGCGCTCGACCTCGCCCTATTATCTGCAGACGCTCGAATCGCTTGCCAAACATTACAAGGTGCGGCTCGACACGCCATTCGAGGCGCTGCCGCTGACTGTGCGTGAGGTTATCCTCTATGGCTCCGGCGAGGAGGTCATCCGCTTTTCCTATAATGACGGGCTGCGCGCCTATGATGTGAAGAAGCCATTCGAAGGCGTCGTCACCAATCTCGAGCGCCGCTATCTCGAGACGGAAAGCGATTGGTCGCGCGAGGAGATCTCCCGCTATATGACGGCGACGCCGTGTTCCGCCTGCAAGGGCTTTCGGTTGAAGCCGGAGGCGCTCGCGGTCAAGATCGATGGCGTCCATATCGGCGAGGTCGCCGAGCTTTCCGTGCGTCAGGTGGCGTCATGGTTCGCGGCTCTGCCCGAAAAGTTGGATGAGAAGCGCAATGAAATCGCCAAGCGGATCTTGAAGGAGATCGGCGAACGGCTCGGCTTTCTGATCGATGTCGGCTTGGACTATCTCACGCTCGCGCGCGCCTCCGGCACTTTATCGGGCGGTGAGAGCCAGCGCATCAGGCTTGCTTCGCAGATCGGCTCGGGACTTTCCGGTGTGCTCTATGTGCTCGACGAGCCATCGATCGGTCTGCATCAGCGCGACAATGCACGGCTGTTGCAGACCTTGCGGCGGCTGCGCGATCTCGGCAATAGCGTCATCGTCGTCGAACATGACGAGGATGCAATCCTGGCTGCCGATCATGTCGTCGATGTCGGGCCCGGCGCCGGCATTCACGGCGGCGAGATCATCGCGCAGGGCACGGCGCAAGAGATCATGGCTGATCCGAAATCATTGACCGGCCAATATTTGAGTGGCGCGCTGCAAGTGCCTGTGCCGCGCGCGCGGCGAAAGCTCGATCCCGCGCGCAAGCTCAAGCTCACAGGTGCCACCGGCAATAATCTCAAAAATGTCTCGGTCGATATTCCGCTCGGCCTTTTCACATGCGTGACCGGCGTCTCCGGCGGCGGCAAATCGACTCTTGTCATCGATACGCTCTATAAGGCCGTGGCACGCCGCCTCAATGGCGCGATCGAGCATCCGGCTCCGCATGATAAGCTCGACGGGCTACAGCATCTCGACAAGGTGATCGACATCGATCAATCGCCGATCGGCCGCACGCCGCGTTCGAATCCGGCGACCTATACGGGCGCCTTCACGCCGATCCGCGAATGGTTCGCCGGCCTGCCCGAGGCCAAGGCGCGCGGCTATCAGCCCGGCCGCTTCTCCTTCAATGTCAAAGGTGGGCGTTGCGAGGCCTGCCAGGGCGACGGCGTTATCAAGATCGAGATGCATTTTTTGCCGGATGTCTATGTCACTTGCGATGTCTGCAAGGGCAAGCGCTACGACCGCGAGACATTGGAGGTGAAATATCGCGACAAATCGATCGCCGATGTGCTCGATATGACGGTGGAGGAGGCGGCTAGCCTCTTCAAGGCCGTGCCGTCGATCCGCGAGAAGATGACGACTCTCGCGCGGGTCGGGCTCAGCTATATCAAGGTCGGGCAACAGGCCAACACGCTGTCGGGCGGCGAAGCGCAGCGCGTCAAGCTCGCCAAGGAATTGGCGCGCCGATCGACCGGCCGCACGCTCTATATTCTCGACGAGCCGACGACGGGTCTGCATTTCCACGATGTCGCAAAGCTGCTCGAAGTGCTGCATGAGCTGGTCGAGAACGGCAATAGCGTCGTCGTCATCGAGCATAATCTCGAGGTCATCAAGACAGCGGATTGGATCATCGATCTTGGTCCCGAAGGCGGCGATGGCGGTGGCGAGATCGTCGCCGAAGGACCGCCGGAGGCCATCATCAAAGTGGCGCGCAGCCACACTGCTCATTATCTGAAGGAAGTCTTGGCGCGACGGCCTTTGAAGCGCAAAGAGGCGGCGGAGTAGGGAAAAACAATCCTTGCAGCAAAGCGCGCGCCACGGAGAATTTAAAATGCTTT
>DAIESR010000144.1 GCA_027346205.1 Beijerinckiaceae bacterium | reverse complement strand
GCGGATGTCCTTGGCCGCCGCGACCGGATCGGGCTTGCCGTTGGGGCCCTCCGGATTGACGTAGATGAGGCCCATTTGCACCGCGCCGAGCGGATTCTGAAGCTCGCGTTCGCCGCTATAGCGTTCGTCTCCTAGCCACGTGCTTTCGGGACCCCAATAAAGTTCTTCGGGCTCCCACGTATCCGCGCGGCCGCCGGCGAAACCGAACGTCTTGAAGCCCATCGACTCCAGCGCGACGTTGCCGGCCAGCACGAAGAGATCGGCCCAGGAGAGCTTGCGGCCATATTTCTGCTTGATCGGCCACAAAAGACGTCGCGCCTTGTCGAGATTGGCATTGTCGGGCCAGCTGTTCAGTGGTGCGAAGCGCTGTTGGCCGCCGCCGGCGCCGCCGCGTCCATCGGCGATGCGGTATGTGCCCGCGCTGTGCCAGGCGAGGCGGACGAACAGTCCACCATAGTGGTCGAAATCCGCCGGCCACCAATCCTGCGAGTCCGTCATCAGGGCATGCAGGTCCTTGATGACCGCGTCGAGATCGAGGCTCTTGAATTCCTTCGGATAGTCGAACGCCTCGCCCATCGGGTCGGACAGGGCGGAGTTGTGATGGAGAACCTGAATGTCCAACTGGCTTGGCCACCAGTCGCGGTTCCGATGTCCGCGCGTTCCGCTCGTGAACGGACACTTGCCCGCATTTTTGTCATCCGTATTTGCGTCCATGTCCCTCTCCAATCATGTTCCGCTTTTGCATCGCCGGTCCGCTACGACCTGGAACGATTTTAAGATGAATCGACCCATTGTATAATCGATTGTTAGAATTGCGATGATCGAGCCAGGCTATCGCGGGCGACGCCCGCGTCGAACCGTTCAGACGCGCCGGACGCCGCGCGGAAGATGATCGCGGAGGGCTTCTGCCAGCAGGTGAAGATCCCGCACCTTCGGATAGCTGCGGCGCCAGACGAGCCCGATGCGCCGCCCGATGCCGCCGTCCAGCGGGCGCACCGCGATCCCGCAGGCGCGAGCATCGCCGAGCCCCATCGCCGGCAACAGGGTGATGCCCATGCCGGTTGCTACCATCTGCCGAATGGTTTCAAGGCTGGCGGCGCGAAAATCCCCCTCGACGCCATTTTCGGCGTCGGTTGCGCCACAAATCGCCAGTGCCTGGTCGCGCAGACAATGGCCCTCCGTCAGCAAGAGCAGCCGCTGCCCCCGTAAGTCCTCCTCCTTCACGACTTTGGCCTTCGCCAGCTTGTGGCCGCGGGGCGCGGCGAACCAGAATGGCTCGTCGAACAAGGGGAGAGCTTCAAGGCCGCTGTCGGCAATCGGCAGGGCGACGAGCGCGGCATCGAGGCGGTGCGCACTCAGAGTTTCCAGCAGATGCGCAGTCAGGTCTTCGTGCACGATCAACCGTAGCTTTGGGTAACTGTCTTTCAGCGCCGGTACCAGCCAGGGCAGCACATAAGGCCCAAGCGTCGGGATCAAGCCGAGGCTGAAAACGCCGGCTAGAGGTCCGGCTTTGCGCCGCCCCGCCTCGAGTATGGCCTCGGCGTCGGCCAGCATCTGGCGCGCCCGCGCCACGATTTCCTCGCCCGCTGCCGTTACATGCACCGACTTGTTCGTGCGCTCGAAGAGCGTCACGCCAAGCTGATCCTCGAGCTTCTTGATCTGCGTGCTGAGCGTCGGCTGGCTTATGTGACAAGCATCCGCCGCCCGGCCGAAATGGCCGTGGTCGACGAGAGCAACCAGATAGCGCAGCTCCTGAAGAGTCATCCACGCGGCCATTCGATAGAGAGGATCAATCGAAGGAGCTTATATGATTGAATCCCTCTTGTCGCCGGGGCCATCTACAGGATGGTGCCTCGAGCGCTTCACGCCACACCGTCGATTTGCCCGGGTATGCTTCTCGGGAAGTGGTTGCCCCTGGCGCTTAGATCCGCTTCTGTTGGTCGGAGCAGTCTGTAAGCCTGAATTTAGTTCGTTGCTCGGCAGCACTTCTCGGACCGGCAGTCGCGAAGGCCCGGAGCGCCGGCATTGCCGGTTCAAGCGCGTGTGCTGACGGAGGGTGCGCGGCGATATCGTTCACGTTCTTGCCGTCCGTGACGGTCTTTTTTCAGCGTGGCAGATTGCGCACGTGCAGCTAAGAAGCGGCAAGAATCGATCGATTGACGTCGATAGTCGCTGAAACCGAGCAATCTCAAATCGGCGAAATTCTTCTTTGGTTCAAGAGCTCAAATTTCTGACGGATCGGGGAGACGGTTCTTCATCGTGCGCGAAAAGAATTTTCCTGTTATATCAACGTATTACCATGCTTCAAAATGATCGAGTGGGAGTGATTTTTGCCCATCCGAGGGTGTCCCACGGCATCCTGGAATACGATGTAACATACTGATATATAATAAAAATAACTCATATGTGTTCGGTAACGATCGGGGGCAGAGATCGCGGTTGACGTACCCGTTGACGGCATGCTTCAGAGCCAGCTCTCCGGGCAAAGACTCCCTGCGCCTCAAGCGCAAGGTCGCCGCATGGGACGACGAATCCCTCGCAAGCCTCCTCGCTGCCTGATTTCTTCGCCCAAGTTCCCTGTAGATAATTCAGTCGCTTGTTGCGACGAAGGAAAAAAGGCGCGGCGATGCTGTCGGTGATCATCTTATGTGGTCAGGCCTCACCGGAAACGGTCGTGAGGACGCTCGCGCCGCTTGTCCAAGCTTCGGTCAAGGGGCTGGTGCGCGATGTCGTGCTGGCGGGGCCGGCGGGGAGTGATCTCACCCTGATCGCCGATCATGCCGGCTGCGCTTTCGTCGAAGCCGAACCGGAGGCAGAGGCCTTGCGTTGCGCCATTGCGGTGGCGCGCGGTGGCGATCTCATGATTTTTTACGCGGGCCATATTCCCGAGGCGGGCGTCCTCGAAGAATTGGAGGATCTTCTGGCCGTCGGCCTGTCACCGGCCGGCGGCGGCCATTTGCGGCGGGCGACGCCGGAGGGTTTTCTTCAGCGCCTGGTTCCGCGGCTTGCGCCTGCAGTCGGTCTCATCGCGGCGCGCGAGCTTTGCTCGGGCGCGGAGATTGCCTCCTTCCGCCATCTTCGCTCTCTCGTGCGGGTGCAAAAGGCGCTACGCCGACGGATGCGGCGGATCATTTAGGGAGGTTTTGCAGCTTATTTGTTCGAAACGATCGTGCCCTACCGCGCGAAAGTATTGCAGGAATTGACCTGGCCGGAGTTCAGTCCGGCCTTGAACCATGTGACACGTTGCGTTGAACTGCCATGCGTGAAGGAATCGGGCACGACAGTGCCGCGCGAGGCCCGCTGCAACCGATCGTCACCGATGGCTTGCGCCGTAGCGATCGCCTTTTCGACATCGCCCGGCTCGAGCACATGATATTTGACCTGTGCATTGGCGGCCCAGACGCCTGCGAGGCAATCGGCCATCAGCTCGATGCGCACCGAGAGCGCATTGCGCTGCGCGCCGCTCACCGCCCTTTGCTGCGCCGCTTGGACCTTGCCCAATATGCCGAGCTGATTTTCCACATGATGGCCGATTTCGTGCGCAATGACATAGGCATAGGCGAAATCGCCGCCGCCGCCATAGCGCTTCTTCATATCGGCGAAGAATGACGTGTCGAGATAGACTTTCATGTCGAGCGGACAATAGAACGGTCCCATGGAGGCCGCAGCGCCGCCGCAGCCGGAACGGGTCTGGCCTTTGAACAGCACGAGCCGTGGCCGAATATATCTGATGCCCTTCTGCGCCGGCAGAACATCCGACCAGACATCCTCGGTTTCGGCGAGAATGGCGGCGACGAATTGGCCGATCTGATCGCTCGGCGTGCCTGCTCGGTGCTGCGTTTCTGTCTGGCGCGGCGCCATTTGGCTATATTGGCTGCCGTGCCGCGCGTTTTGAACCATTTCGGCGCCGCCGATCAGGAGGCGCGGATCGATGCCCAGCGCCCAGCCGATCAGGCCGAGCACAACAATGGTGCCGAGCCCCAATTGGCCGACGCCGACGCCGCCCTGCGACCCCATCGTTTCGTCATCGGCGCGCCGGTCTTCGATATTGTCCGACCGGCGGAAGTCTTCCCAACGCATCGCCTACGCTCTCCAATTGGCCCCCCATGCCTCTTTAGCAGGCGCGCGGGTTGTCTTGCAAAGAGGGCCGCGCCTCAATGCCGAGCTGCTTCATGCGCTTGGCGAGCGCGCGTAAATCGGCCCAAGCCAGTTTTTTATGGCCGGGCTGGCGCAGAAGATAGGCGGGATGCAGCATG
>DAIESR010000138.1 GCA_027346205.1 Beijerinckiaceae bacterium | reverse complement strand
TCAACGTCCCCCTTATGGTGGTTTTCAGTCTTCGTAAGACGCGTTGAATATTCCTAGAGATTTTCCGGCCCGGGTCGATAGCGCGTTCGCATCCGGGTATTTTTCTGGCAAGCATGTGATATTATGGATACATAAACAGGCGGCGAACAGGCTGGAACGCCCCGCAAAATCAAGATTATTTTAAATATATTGTATCTTGTATGCCTTATGCCTAAGATGAGTGAGGTCCGGCTCAGCGCGGCATGGCCCGCGGTCCAGGCGCCAATGACGGACGTGGCGGCGGTGAGCCGACTGCCCCGCCGGGAATCGGTGCGACGCCCATGCCGGCGCCATCCGACCCAGGGCTGCTCGCCGGCTTCAAGGTCTCATCGGTCATTTCAATGCAAGTGAGAAGTTCGACATAGCTCGGGCTCGGCGCAGCACCCGCGGCAATGCAGCTTCGCCTTGTCGCGGCTTTGTAATGCGACCATTTTTTCCCCAACTGCTTCTCGGCTTCTCGCTCGTCGAGCATGCAGTTCTTATAGGTCTGCTCCGGATCGGCCATGCCAAAGGCCTTGGCGTCGCGGCAGGAGGTTTCGACGTCGAGCTTGGGCACGGATTCCATGCGTGCCCGTGCCGCGGCGGGAGCGATGAGCAGGGGCAGAAAAATTGCGAGCAGGGCGAATGGCTTCACAGGCAAACTCCGACGGCTGGGCCGCACGACGCTCTCAGTTTCGACCCCAATTTAGCGGCACGGACGGCATAAGGAAATCGGCAAGTTCGGGTTCCGCGGCGCCGATGGACGGTTGGCACGGCAAACTCTATTGAAGGCCGCGTCATTGAAAAGCGCGCGTGGCGCGCGGTGTGGCCACTATCCATTCAGACGGAGATCCGTTGCATGCGAAAAAATTTTCGATCTTGCCTGGCCGTCGTTTCATGCATTCTTTCCTTCCTCGGCTTTACGGGGCAGGCCCTAGCGGACGCGCGTTGCCGCGATCCAGCCGGCTTTGCGGTCTGGCTCGGCGAGATCAAGCAGGAGGCAGCGGCGGCCGGCATTCCACAATCCGCCATTGCCGCGGGGCTCGACGGCGTCACTTACGACGCGTCCGTCATTTCGCATGATCGTGGCCAGCGCGTTTTCAAACAGTCCTTCGCGCAATTTTCCGGCCGGATGATCAATAGCTTCCGGCTCCGCCGCGGCGCGAGCTTGATGAAACGATATGCGGCAACCCTCGACCGGATCGAGCAGAAATATGGCGTTCCCGGCGGCGTCATCGTCGCGATCTGGGGCCTGGAAACCGATTTCGGCGCGGTCAATGGCAATTTCCCGACCATTCGCGCGCTGGCGTCGCTGGCCTATGATTGCCGTAGATCCGCCATGTTCAAGACCGAACTCTTCGATGCTCTGCGCATCGTCGCAAAGGGCGATCTCTCGCCCTCGGCCATGCGCGGCGCCTGGGCGGGCGAACTCGGCCAAACGCAATTCATGCCTTCGGCCTATCTCAAATTCGCGGTCGATTTCAATGACGACGGGCGCGCCGATCTCCTCCATGACGTGCCCGACGTCCTCGCCTCGACGGCTAATTTTCTCAAGGGCTATGGCTGGCAGCGCGGCGCCGGCTGGGGACCGGGGGAGCCGAATTTCCCTGTGATCCTGCAGTGGAACAAGGCCAATATTTATGCGCGCACCATCGCGCTCTTCGGACAGAAGCTCGCGGGCAAAGAGTGATCGTGATCGATGAGGACATGTTCCAACATTTTGGTTTTGAGCGAGTTCTTATCGACCGGATGATTCCATCCGATCGGGACATGCTCGAGCCCGCAACATGTCGGTGAAGGCGGCGAAGATCTTTTCCATCGCTGTCTTCTTGTAGGGAAAGACATCTGCCGAATCCATGGAATGGACGATCATGGCGGTGCCGATTTCGAACAAGAGCAGCCTGCCATCGGCGGTTTCGGCACAGTCGATGAGAGCATAGTCGAGTTCCGTGCGCTCAGCGATCGCTTTCAGCGCTTCGGCGTGACGAAGTCCGAAATCATCATCGAAATGCGTCAAGAAGCGGTTTTCTTCCGCCCGGTTCACTGGGTTGTCGAGCATGTCGGCATTCAGATAATGCACCATCCAATGCCGCGAGATGGCGAGATGGCAGCCATAGGCGCGGCCATCAATGAGGGCGAGCCTATATTTGCGATAGAGCCCGTCGCCGCCGCAATATTCGACGAAGGGTGACACATAGAATTCGGCATCTGTCTGGGCTTCGAGATAGGTTTTGAGGTCGCTCACACCGGCGATCTTTTCGAGCCCCTGACCACCATGCGAACCGACGGGCCGGGCGATGAGCGGGAAGCTGCATCCGGGCAAGATGGCCTCGATAGCCTTGCCATGATGGGCAATGTTTTGAAGCAAGCTGCGCGAAACGCGGATATTCGCTGGCATGGCGAGACCGGGCGCGTCATGCAGCAGCTCATAAGCGCCGTCGCGCGTGAGCCGTGCGATGAGAGGAGCGCCATTGACGATGGGTGTCGGCCAGCTTTTGGCAATGTCTCGCATCTCTTCGAGCAGCGCCCGGTTTTCCTCCGATTCGGCAATGGCGACGAAGGCGATATCTTGTCCGGGGATGAAGGCTGGAGGTGCCTGGCCCGGTATGACATAGAGCATATCGAGGCGGACGCTGCTCCCCTCCAAAAGGAATTCCAGCGGTGTGTTCGCCATGAAATCACCCGGCGCCATGAAGGCGAGAAGCCGCAGCGGCTTTGCCGTCTCGACGCTGGGTGCGAGGCGATAGAGGCGCTGCGAGGCGAGCGCCTGAGCTTGAAAAGCCAAGCGATTGTCGCGCCGGCCAGCGATCAATTCGATGATCGACAAATCGATCAAGGCGCCGACATCGCTGAAATCCGACGTCGCGCGCTTGACGAGCGATTGCCAGAGCGGTTGGAGATCCTTGCCGGAAAACCCCATCCGCGCGATCGCGGC
>DAIESR010000137.1 GCA_027346205.1 Beijerinckiaceae bacterium | reverse complement strand
ATGCGCCGAGCCGCAGGCCTCCATGACGACCAGGCAGCGCGGCAGCGCGGCGAAGTATTTTTCCACCCGCTCGCGCCGCAGCCGCGCCGAGACCACCTGCTTTCCCGAGGCGTCGACCCCGTGAACCTGGAAGACGTTCTTGGCGATATCCAATCCGATCGTGATAAGCTCCATGACGGGCGGCCTCCTTGCCTGGTCCGACTCATTCCACCGGCCAGTGTGGCACGATGATGCCGTCGGGGGCCGTCCACCCATCAGGATGAGGGCGATCGGCAGATCGCTTCACCCGATTGCTCTGATCGAAAGGATCATTGCTATAGAATGGCATGGTAATTGATAGTATAGCCTCAAATCAGGGCATGATTTCGTAAGCGGATTAGACAATGTCGACCACTGCCACTCAGCCGATTCCGGTTCAGACGAATGAGCGCCGTGTCGCGGCCGAGCCCCGCGCGCTCAATGCGCGTGCCTTGCTCAACCATTGCAGTATCAGGCCGACGCGGCAGCGCTTGTCGCTTGCCTCTCTCCTCTTCTCCAAGGGCAATCGGCATGTGACGGCCGAGGCGCTGCTGGCGGAAGCGCGGGCCGCGCACGTTCAGGCGTCTTATGCGACGATCTATAATGTTCTGAAATGTTTCGCCGATGCCGGCCTCGTCCGCTGTCTCGCCGTCGAAGGCCATCCGATGATCTTCGACACCAACATCGGCCCGCATCATCATTTCTTTTTCGAGGACAGCGCAGAGATCACCGATCTCGCCTTCGGCGACGTGACGATCACCGGCCTGCCGCAACCGCCCGAAGGCTATGAGATCGCCAAGGTCGACGTGGTCGTGCGTCTGCGGCCGAAGAAGAAGGGCGCGCAGCCGGCGAACGGCTGATCGCTCCTGAGACAGACGTAGCACGAATGGTCGGGGCGGTGGCTTTGAAGCCGCGCGCCTGTTTCCACCAGCAGAGAAACATGCTCTAACGCAGGCAATAGCTGCTTTTGACGCGAGACGCGCTCCGCCCGCATGTCCTCTTCACCGCTTTCCTCCACGCCTTCGGCGACGCTTCCTCTCAGCGATGAGACCGCCACGCCGTCTGAAGAGCGGGATTTCGGACTCCATTTCGGGCTGCTTCCGCGCGAGAAGCTCGATGTGATGCTGCGGCACAAAATGATTCGCGGTGTCGCTGAGATCGAGGCAAGCCAATTGCAGCCGGCGAGTCTTGATCTCCGGCTTGGGGCACGTGCCTATCGGGTCCGGGCCAGTTTTCTGCCGGGCAAGGAACGGCCCGTCGAAGAACAGCTCACCGCTCTCACATCGGACGAGATCGACCTTGAAGGTGGGGCAGTGCTCGAGCGCGGCTGCGTCTATGTCATCAAGCTGCTCGAACATCTGAACCTGCCCGAAAGCGTCTCGGGCGCCGCCAATCCGAAAAGCTCGACCGGCCGGCTCGATATTTTCACGCGGCTCATCACCGATCGCAGCGAAGTTTTCGACACGGTCGAGCGTGGCTATCAAGGGCCGCTTTATGCGGAGGTTTCGCCGCGCAGCTTCAGTGTGCGCGTCCGCAAAGGGTCGCGGCTGAACCAGATCCGTTTTCGTCGCGGGCAGGCGCAGCCGTTTTCGCGGCTCGACTTCGCCGTCAGGGACGAGGAGCTGCGCGAGCGCAATCGCAACGTGCCGCTTGCCGACGGCGAATTGACTTTGCGCGACGGGCTCGTTCTTCGCGTTGCCTTGTGCGCCGAGACGCTCGGTGGTCCTGTCGGCTATCGCGCGCAGAAACACACGGATGTGATCGATGTCGATCGGATTGGCGCCTATGAGGTCGGCAATTTTTGGGAGCCGCTGCAGGCCCGGCCAGACAAAAGGCTGATTCTCGATCCGGGCGAGTTCTACATTCTCGCCTCGCGGGAGAAGCTGCATATACCGTCAGACCTCGCCGCTGAAATGGTGCCGATCGATCCGGCGATGGGTGAGTTTCGGGTCCATTACGCCGGTTTTTTCGATCCCGGCTTCGGCTTCGCACCGGACGGGCGGCCGGGCAGCCGCGCTGTGCTCGAGGTGCGCAGCCACGAAGTGCCTTTCATTCTGGAAGATGGGCAGGTGATCGGCCGCCTCGTCTATGAAAAAATGGCCGCCGCGCCACAGCTTCTCTATGGCCAGGCCGGCCTTTCAAATTATCAGGGCCAGGGCCTCAAGCTGTCGAAGCACTTTATTTAAAGCGATGAGGCAGGCGATGTGATGCGCCTGCCTCTTTCTGAAATTCCGGAAGAGTTCGCGACTCTTCCGGGCCATTTCCAAAGCGCGTTCGAACGCCCTCGCGATTGTTGATCAACCGCGCGCGAGGACGGTCACCAAGGCACCGCTAAAGCTACCCTCTTCGAGATATTTCATCCCCAATACGCCGCCGCTGATGATCGACAGGATGGCGATGAGCGAGCCTGCCGACAAGGTCGACATGCCGGTGAGGCCTTGGCCGATGGTGCAGCCGAGGGCCATCACACCGCCGATGCCCATGATGGCCGCCCCAATCATGTGACGCACGGTGTCGTCTGTATCTTTGAATCCTTCGATTTGGAATTTGCGCGTCGCGATGGCTGCCAGGAACGAACCGACGATCACCCCGCCAACCGTGGCGATGCCGAAATTGATGGTCGAGCCCGAGAAGGTCATCAGATATTGCACGCTGTCGCCGATCGGCGCGACAAAGGTGAAAGAGGTCAAGGCAGTTGGCGAGAAATCGTCATTGCCCAGAACGCCGGTGATCCACCATCCGGCTGGGATCAAAAGGCCGATCACGACACCGGCGATCACATGCGACGGAGAGCTGCGGAAATCGCGGTCTCCGAGGCAGAAGAGCAGCAAGGCACCGGCCAGCGGTCCGGCCACCAGCCAACGGGTGACCGAAGGCGTGATGCCCGTCAACTTGGTCAGAATATCCGGCAAGCCTTGGCTGGTCAGGCCGCGATTGGCCAGATTGACCTTGGTAGCAGCCTCCCTTTGGACGCGTCCTATGGCGATCAGGCCGCGATGCGTCATATCGGCGAAGACGCCGAGGACCAGCAGCACGACCACGGATTTGATATTGCCGCCGCCGATGCGGATCAGCGTTTTGTTGGCGCATCCACCGGCCATTGTCATGCCGAAGCCGAACAAGAGACCGCCGATAATGGCGCCGAGCCAGCCGAAATTGGGCGTCAGATAAATCGCCTTCGAGAGGTCGATCATTCCGACGGCGCTCATCGTCTGTGTGGCCAGTATCGCAATGCCGATGGCGAGCAGCCAGGCGCGCATGCGCCGCCAGTCGCCCATGAGGACGATGTCGGAGATGGCGCCCATCGTGCAGAAGTTGGTTCTGTTGGCCACCGCGCCGAATACCACGCCGGCAAGAAAGCCGGAGCCGGCTACGACGGTGGTAATAGAAAGGTCGGTCATTAAAATCCTCCCGGTGCGTTTCTCTTAATTACGGCCGCAACAACGTTTGGCCGTGTCCCTTCAACGGCATGATCTTCTGTCATGCCTTGAGAAGCTCGTGCGACGATGCGGAGGCGCATGTCGCGATCGTCTCGTTGCCGGAATCTCGTCGCGTGCCCTTGTGATCGGGCATCGGGCCGGCGAGCTGCTTGGCTCCAAAATATGCAGTTCCGAAACGAGGCACAAAATGCATTCATGTATTCATATGAGATATTCCCACACTCTTTTGAAAAAGCAACCATCGCGTGTCGGTTGGGAGCTGATCGGCGTGCAGAGCTTTTGTGATGGGCAGTGCCTGGATGAAATACCGGCCATCATGTACGGCCAGCCAGCAGTCGAAGACGGATAAGCTTTGGGTGTCCGATTGATCAGCTAAAATTTTCAGCATCTGATCCTGTGGCGACGCCTGCCGGCGGGCAATCCGTAGGCGCGATCGAGCCCAGAGCGCCGGGGCCTT
The DNA here is from genome assembly GCA_027346205.1 of Beijerinckiaceae bacterium. Lineage (GTDB taxonomy): Bacteria > Pseudomonadota > Alphaproteobacteria > Rhizobiales > Beijerinckiaceae > Methylovirgula. The sequence goes on along the minus strand of DAIESR010000137.1, from coordinate 4,983 downwards.
GAAAATATTGTTGCGACGCACAATAAAATGCTGGAATGGTTTTCAACATAAGGTTGCATCCGAGGAAGCCAGAATGTCACTCGCGGCTCTCGATGAAGATGCCCCTCCATGAAGGTGCCCGCATCCGGCGGCTTTGGCCTTCCGGTGTCGTGGCCTATCGCGAACATCTTCTGCGGCTTGATGATGATGATGCGCGGTGCAGCCGTTTCGGTACGGTCATGTTGGATGAAGTACTAGAGCCGATCCATGTGATCGGGATCGGCTCTTCATCAAACAATTAGAGCATGCCAACGGGTGTTTTCATCCCGATACGCGGGTCTTCGGCACTTTCTTCAAAAGTGTGATCCGCGGTGCGGCGGAGCTGCCTGACGTTCGCGCGGACCATGTTCGCGTTCGATCGACCTCAGTCAGGCGTTGAAACGCCGCTGCGACCGGGCTAGAGTGCAAATCATACAGCGACGGGCGAGCCGATATCTCTCTGTTTCGTCGGTTGTCCTAGCGCGGCTCGCGGGCGTAGTTCAATGGTAGAACGGCAGCTTCCCAAGCTGCATACGAGGGTTCGATTCCCTTCGCCCGCTCCAGCACATAGCTTGTTCGCGAATGTTTTTCGCCTTCAAGGCCTCGTATCGATCTTCCGTCTCGTCGTCTTCGTCCTCGTTTGCTCAGTCTGGCAGATGGAGCAGCCCTGTTTCAACTTAGCCGCATAACGGCGGCAGAGTTTTTGCTCTACCGCAATCGTACCGCGTCGAAAGATTTGAAGCAGTTGACAGAATGGACGTCCGCACAGAGATCTCCCCGAGTGAAGCCGGAACGATCCTTACCGTTGATCTCGAAGCGATCGTCGCCAATTGGCAGACCTTGCGGATGGTCTGCGGCGAAGCGGAATGCGGCGCCGTCGTCAAGGCCGACGCCTATGGGCTGGGCCTGAATCCAGTCGTCAAAGCGCTGTATGAGGCCGGTTGCAAGACCTTCTTCGTGGCCCATGCTTTCGAGGGCCGCGCCACGCGCGCCATCGCGCCGCTCGCCACTATTTATGTCTTGAACGGGATGCGGCCCAACACCGCACCGCTTTATGCCGATTTCAACCTTATCCCCGTGCTGTGCTCCGTGCCGGAGATCGAGGATTTCGGGCAATATTGCGCTGTGTCGAAGCGGCGCACGCCAGAGGGCGGGCTGCTGCCCGCCGCGTTCCGCCTGGAGACCGGCCTCCACCAGCTCGGCCTCAAACCCTATGATCTCGAACATGGCAGCCACCTGTCGCATCTTTTCGATGTGCGGCTGATCATGACACAGCTCGCGCGCGTCAAACACGAGGCGGTGATCACAAAGCAGATCGAGCTTTTCGAGGCGATGCGGACGACCAAATATGCGCATGTGCCGGCCTCCATCGCGCATTCGGGAGCGATCTTCCTCGAAGCCAATCCGCTTTACGACCTGGTGCGTCCGGGCTATGCGCTTTATGGCGGCAATCCGGTGCCGGGGCGGCCGAATCCGATGAAGCCGGTGGTGCGGCTCGAATCACAAGTCATTCAGGTGCGTATCCTCGAACCGGGTGAACGCGTCGGTGAGGATCAAAGCTGGGTGGCGCGCGGACCACGGCGCATCTGCACGATCAGCGCCGGTTTTGGTGATGGCATTCCGCAAAGTCTCACCAAGACCAAAAATGGCGCAGGCGGTTTTGTGATTTCTCAGGGCAAACGCTGTCCCTATATCGGCAGCGTCGGCATGGATCTCGTCGCGGTCGATACCAGCGATTCCGGCTATGTCGAGCGCGGCGATATCGTCGAACTGATTGGGCCGACCATTACGATCGATGATTTCGCCGCAGCGGCCGGGATCAGTGGTTATGAGGCTTTGACGGGACTGGGACAACGCTGCCATCGCCGCTATCAGAAGCTGTGAAGTCGTGGTGAAACATCCTCTAGGGTCTCGCCCTCATCCTGAGGAGCGCCTGAAAGGCGCGTCTCGAAGGACGAGGGATCGTCTATCTCCTTACTTCAACTTTCCCCGGACAACCCTGCGTGGAGTGGGATGGCTCGGGTCGGTTTTTGGTTGGAAGCCGACCGCTCCAGCACATTGCGCGTCCGCGATTGATTTTCGCCATGAATGTGCTGGCCCGACACGGTGGTGCGATGCGTGGCCGAATGCGCTTGCTTCATCGCATAAAATGCCGCCTTGACGATGAGGCCTACGCCTGAGACGACTTCAAAATGAGTTTGCAACAAGAGCTTACATTCGCCATAGCGCCTATGATGGATTGGACCGATCGGCATTGCCGCTTTTTCCATCGCCTGCTGTCGCGCCGCGCCCGGCTCTATACGGAAATGCTGACGAGCCCGGCCGTGCTCAATGGCGCACGGAACAGGCTTCTGGGTTTTGATGCGGCGGAGCATCCAGTCGCCGTGCAGCTTGGCGGCAGCGAGCCTCAAGAGCTGGCCCAAGCGGCGGCGATCGCCGCCGATTTCGGCTATGACGAGATCAATCTCAACATCGGTTGCCCGTCGGAGCGGGTGCAGAGTGGCGCCTTCGGTGCGTGCCTGATGCGCGAGCCCGAGCTGGTCGCCGATTGCGTCGCGGCGATGAAGGCGCGCGTCACAATTCCGGTGACCGTCAAATGCCGGATCGGCGTCGATGATCAGGACCCGCAAGAAGCGCTCTTCCGCTTTGCCGAATGTGTCGTGGCGGCCGGCGCCGATGCGCTCATCGTGCATGCCAGAAAGGCTTGGTTGAAAGGCCTGTCGCCGCGCGAGAACCGCGATGTGCCGCCACTCGATTATCCGTTGGTGCGGGCCTTGAAGCAGCACTATCCGGCGCTGCCCGTCATGCTCAATGGCGGGCTTGTGAGTCTCATGCAAATGCAGGCGGAGATGAATGGCGTCGACGGCATCATGGTCGGGCGCGCCGCCTATCAAGACCCGGCCCTGCTGCTCTCCGTCGACAGGCTTTTCTTCGGCGACGAGCCCCCATGCGGAAACCGCGTCGAAGCGATTGAAGCCTTCATTCCCTATGTCGAGGCGCGGCTCGGGGAGGGCGTGCCGCTTGGTGCGATGACGCGCCATCTATTGGGGCTGTTCAACGGTCTCAAGGGCGCGCGCGCCTTCCGCCGTCATCTTGCGACAGAGGCGGTCAAGCCCGGCGCCAATGCGCAAGTCTTGCGGGCGGCGTTGGGCTTTGTGCGGCAAGCGGAGGTAAGCGCCGACGCTGCGGCGGCGTAACGCGCATAAGCTCTGCGAGAGGAGGCCATCGGCGACGATGTCGCTCCTCCTCCCGGATGTCGCTCTGCGAACCTATTCGTCCAGAAATTTAATAGCGGCGGAAAATTCCTCGTCGGGGATGGGGGGACAAAACTTGACCGCAAATCCGATTTCGAAAGCGCGTGTGACCTCCGCCGCGTAATGACGCACGCCGCCGAAAACGATGTGTGCTGCGACGGGTGGGACAATCGGCGATTTGATCAGCGCATCGATCTGCGACACATTGATGATCGTGCCCTTTCGCGATGCTCCCGTGTGATCGGTAAAGCGGCAGCTTTTGACGTCCGGCTCGAGCCTCGTGACGCTGGGTTTTGCGGTCTGAGGCATTTCGTTGAAGTTGGTGTTGCGGATGGCAGCTGCAAGATGCGCGAGCTTGTTGCTCAGCATATCCTTGCAATCGCTATCGACAGCGATGCGAAAGCCATCCGCGCTTTGCGAGGTCAAAGAACCACGGAATTTGCCGACCTGATCGACATCGACATGCATGGTCGAGCCCGTCGGCATTTCCTCGGCTGCCTTGAGCGGATTGCGGCCAATTCCGCCTTCATAGATGAAATCGACCGATTCCGAGCTGATTTTCTTGGTTTTGCAGGCTGTCGACCGGCCGTTCGGCAGGGTACACAGACCCGGCAATTCGACCTCGATCGGAAGCCCGTAGTGGTAGAGCGACGTCGATCTCGCGATGTCATCCATTTTTGTCGACGGCCGAGCCGGATTGCCGAGATCTGCATAAAGCAGGTCTGGGCGGCCAAAGCCTTCGTTGCGCTTTTTCGGTTCAGGTTCGACCTTGCGTGCTGGTGCCGGTTCCGGTTTTGTCTGGTCAGGCTGGCCCTCTCTTGCGAGAGCCCAAATTTGATAACGACGCGTGAATTGTTTGTTCATCCGAACTCTCATAAGCAAGGTCGGCTAGCGGATCATTGCTGTACCTCGGTCGCGTTGGACGCTTTGGGTCCGCAGATTCGTGATTAGAGGATATTGGCCAAAGGTTGACAGAATATTCTGGAAATGGCTCGGAGCGTTCATCGCTCGGTTTTTTTCAAGGCGTTAGGCAGAGTCGTCAATGCTCGTGGAGCAATGCAACATCTGCTTTAAATATTTCCATTTTGGAATGCGTGGCGGCGCTTTGCTCGATCGGCGATCAGGCTTCTGGTCACGTCTTGTGCGACCTGCTTAAAGCTAGAGCATGTCCCGGAAAAGTTGATAGACTTTTCCGACAAAGGACATGTTCCAAGTATTTGTCTCGTGACGGTGGAAACCAAACGTCAGTCGGTCGCTTTGCCCAGCCGCCCCGCGAGATCTTGAATATATTGCCAGGCGGTGCGGCCAGAGCGCGCGCCGCGTGTGGTCGCCCATTCGAGCGCATCGGCCTGGATGGCGGCTTGATCGAGCGCCAGCCCGAAATGTTCCACATAGCCGAAGACCATGGCGAGATATTCGTCCTGGCTGCATTTGTGAAAACCGAGCCAGAGGCCGAAACGGTCTGAGAGCGAGACCTTTTCTTCCACCGCCTCACTGGGATTGATAGCGGTCGAGCGCTCGTTCTCCATCATGTCGCGTGGCAGCAGATGGCGGCGGTTCGATGTCGCATAGAAGAGCACATTGGCAGGCCGCCCTTCGATCCCTCCTTCGAGCACGGCCTTCAAGGATTTATAGCTCGTGTCGTCGCCATCGAAGGAGAGGTCGTCGCAAAAAACGAGAAAGCGAAAGAGGCTGTCGCGCAGCAGGCCCA
>DAIESR010000106.1 GCA_027346205.1 Beijerinckiaceae bacterium | reverse complement strand
CCTGATAGCCGGCGAGCGCCTTCAAGCCTGCGCTGGTCGCCGCCTCGATCCGCACCTCGCCGGAAATGTCGAGGCCCGCGCCGGGTGCGCCGTAAAGATAACGGGCCGTCGTGTCGATCACCGCCGTGCCGCCGGGCCGCAGCGCTTCCTGCGCCGGCTTCAAGGTGAAATCGAGCCGTTCGGGAACATAATCCTCGACCAGGAAGCTCGTCTCGCCGACCGCTGTTGCCTTGGGATCGACAAAGGCTTCGATGCGCCAAGTTCCACGCGCCGCGCCTGAAAGAAGAGGCAGGGTATAGTCGCGCCCGCCGGCACCCTGATCATCGGTGCGCACGCGCTTATATTCGACGCCGTCCGGACGTTTGATCACGAGTGTGACCGGCAGGCTCGTTTTCGCAATGCCCTTGTCGTCGCGCAGCAGAGCGGTGATGAAGACATTTTCTCCCGGCCGATAGACGCCGCGCTCGGTGAAGACCTCCGCATCGAGCGGCTGTGCCGCGCCGCGACCCTTGACGCCACGATCGGTGAGATCGAAGGCCGTCTGTTGGAGAGCGAGGAAGCCTTAAGCGCCCTTGCCATCTTCGGCGATCACGAGGCCGGGCGCCTGCCCACCGGTGCCCCGCGCGAGGCCTGGCGCGAAGCGGACATGGCCGTCGGCGCCGGTCGTTTCTTTCGCCAGAACCTCATTGTCGCGCGCGACGAGACGCAGCGAAATGCCGGAGATCGGCTTGGCGCTGGTCAAGGAACGGACGAAGACATGCACGCCGTCGCGGCCCGAGATCGCGGTGAGGCCGAGATCGGAAACGACGAACCATTGCGTCGCCGCCGTGCCGCCGCCTTCCTCGTCATTCTCGTTCGACGCGGGGCCATTGTCCGCGGGTTTGGCGGTCATGAGATAGACGCCCGCCTCGATCTTGCCGAGCGCTTCGAGCACGGGGAAGGCCGTCGTCACATCGCGGTTGAGCTGGCTCGCGACGTCGAGCGTGCCGGACCAGATCTTCTTGCCATTGCTCTCGATATAGTGCTTGACGCGATAGGAGGAGAGTTGGGCGAGAAAATCCTCCGAACGGACGGTCGGCAAAAGATTGCGGTCGCCGACGCGGATGATGGTGATGCCGACTTTTTGCGTATTGACCGAGATAATCGGAATGCCTTCCTGCCCGACGCGCGGCAGGACGTAATTTTTGCCGGTGAAATGCACCTGCGGGGAACGATCGCGCACATAGATGTCGTAATCCGCATTGCGCAAAAGGCTTTCGCCGACCGCGGAGGGAAGCCCCTGGCGCAGCACGATGGCGTAATGCTCGCCATGCTTCAGCCCTTCGACGCAGAGCTGCTGATCCTCCGTCGAGATCGCGGGCGTATCCATGCCGGCGACGCTGACGAAAGGCGCGAAATCGACGCGGCCCGGCGCCAGATTTTCGGAGAATTGGAAGCAGACGCGGGGCGAAGCGGAATCCTTGTCGACCTTATATTGCAGAATGCGGAAGCCATAGGTCTCCCGTTCTTTCTGATAGATTGCTTGAACGAACGGGTCGTTGACGAGATCGAGGCTCGCGCGATAGGCGGTCAGCGAAGGCCGCCACTCCTGGCGCAGAGCGAACATCTCGCCGAGACGGGCGAGAGCGCTTGCCTCGTCGGGCTTTTGCTTCGCGTGCATATAGGCGAGATAGGCGGCGGTCGTCGCATCCTTCTGGATCTCATAGGTCTTGCCGCTTTTGACCAGCGCCCGCGAATAGGCGAGCCAACTCGCTGAATCTTCGAGCGTGGCCGAGAGGATACCGGCCAGCCAATAGAGGCTGTTCTTCGCGTCGCCACGGGCAACGGCCGCCATCGCCTGCTTGCGCAGTTGATCGATGGGCTGCGCGGCGAGCGCCGCGCCCTCATTCTTCACGTGCTCTTCGAGCCGTATCCCGTCGCTTGCGAGATCTGCGTTGCTGTATGTCTTTTCCGCGCGCGCGACCGTAGCGAAAAGAGAGAGCGCGACAAGCATGAGGGAGGACCAGATGAAATTGCGCATGCGTTTCTCCCCATTGCACGAACCGGCTATGCACTATGAAAATTTGCCTTTTGAGAATAGGTACAGCGGAAATCGGCGCCGCGAAAATTGACAAGGATCAAAATTATCCAAACAGCCGCTGTCACGATGAACTGTGCCATGTCACGATGAACTGTGCCATGGCACAGTTTCCTGCCGCAGCGGTTTCGTCAACATCGACAATCTTCCCATGAAGAGTGTGTGACATGCGTAGCTTTATTGGAACAATTCCTTTTGCCGTTTTTCTCGGCTGTTTTCCTGCCTGTTTCGCGATTGGTATACTCAGTACCGGGCATGCGCATGCGCAAACTTCACCTTGGCCGGCCGCTTTGAATGATGCCTCTCAGGATCGGGCCGCGACGGTTTTCGACGCTTTGCCGGAAGCCGACCGCAAGGCGATCCAGGACGGTTTGATCTGGACCGGTGATTATCAGGGCACGGTCGATGGCCGCTTTGGCAAAGGCACGCGCAAAGCGATTATCGCTTTTGCCACGCGCTCGCAACTGCCCGGCGATGGGACGCTCGATGCGAAGGGTCGGGCGCGGCTCGCCGCGCTCGCGGCGCAGGCGAAACGAGCAATGCGCTTTTCGATCACGACTGATGCCCGCAACGGCACGAAGATCGGCGTGCCTTTGAGGCTGCTTTCCAAATCGGCCGCGACAAAAACCGGCACGCGCTATTTTTCGGCCGACAGATCGGCGGCGCTCGAAACAGAAATGACGCCGGAAAGCGCAGGGAATCTGGCGCAGAAATTCGATGCGGCGCGTCTCGAAAGCCGCAATCGCAAAGTCACCTATAAGATTCTGCGGCCCGACTTTTATGTCGTGACCGGCGAGAGCGCCGGTCATCAGTTCTACAGCCGCGCCGCGCGTGGCCTGCGCAATGGCGTGTCGGTCGTCATGGGCTTCACCTTCACCTATCCGGCGTCCGCCAAAGCAACTTATGAAAGACTGGTCATCGCAGCTGCCGATTCCTTCGAGCCTTTCCCAGGTCAGACACCATCGGCCGCGCCTTTGCCCGTCGTTATGGCCAATGGCATCGTTGTCGGCGACGGATTGGTTTTAGCCAGCCTTCCGGCAAGCGGTTGTCCCACTCCGAAAATCCGAGGGCAGATCGCGAAAATCAGCAAGCAGGATGGCGACCTCGCGCTTCTTGAAGCAACGAATATTTCTGTGACACCTGTCGCGCTGCGCATGCAGCCGCCCGCCGCGCCGGCTGATGTGGTGGTGATGAGCTTCATCGCAAAGCAAGCACGGCAGGGTGCGACGGCAGCACAGCCCATGTCAGAACCGTCTTCAGAACTTGTGGCAACGTCAGGCACGCTTTTGACACATGTGTCGGCGCCGGGATTGCGGATTCTCGCGGCACCGCAAGGCGCCATTGCGGGAAGTCCCGTCTTCGACCGAACCGGCGCGTTGATCGGCCTTTTGCAGGACAGCAAGGCGCCGGCGAAACAGATCGGTGACATCGTTCCAGCGGTGAGCCGGAGTTTGATGGTTTCGGCGCGACTCGCAGCCTTTCTCGGTCCCAACAAGCCAAAGGAGGCGGGGGCTGGCGCCGACCACAGCCTCGGCGACATCGTTACGACAAATCGCACAGCTCTGGTGCCGATCTTCTGTGGCCCTTGAGCGATATGTCGCGCGTCGCTTATTCCGCTTGGGCAATGGCCTTGGCGAGCGCCCGCTTCAGCTCGTCTTCGGATTGGCCGCCGGGCACGACGACATCTTCGCCGAAGACGAAGAAGGGCACTTGCTTGACCAATGCGTGCGAGACCTCGATTTCGCGGCGCAGCACGTCAATGTCGTCGCGACGCGCGAAGAGATCGAAGGCGGCATCGCCATCCATGCCGGCCTCTTGCGCGAGTGCGATGAGCTGGTTGCGGTCGCCAATATCCAGACCATCGATGAAATGTGCCTTGAACAGGCGTTCGACGATGCGCGACTTGATGACAGAGGGATAGGCCCAATAGATCAGCCGATGTGCATCGAATGTATTCGGGACTTTGGCAATCTTGTCGAAAGCGAAGCCGAGACCGACTGTGCGTCCCGCGGCGCTGATCTCCGCCAAAGTCGCTTCTATGCGTTCCGGACTGTTCCCGCGCGCGAGATAGGTTTGCCAGGGGAGCCCATCCTCCGGCAAAGCGGGATCGCGTTGAAAGGGATGCCAATCGATTTCAAATGACAAGGCCGGTGAGGATGCCAATGCCGCTTCGAGCCTGCGCTTGCCGAGATAGCACCAGGGACAGGTGATATCGGCGAAAACGGCGATCTTGAAGGGTGTGCCGAGCGTGGCGGCCGTGGCGCTCATGAGAGATCCTTTCCAAGCTTCGTCCACCGCGTTCGAGCCGGGCGGAACTCTCGATGATCGTTTCGACGGTTTGACGCAAAAGCCAGGCCGCATCGAGTTCCGCATGTTCCTTGAGTTGGCCGGAACGTCTGGCGCCGAGCCAGTTTGGATACATATTTCTAGTATAATTATAGATGTATATAACTTTGATATTAATGTATTTGACATGATTTATGCGGTCTGGCATATGGATCGCTAGACGGAGGGTTCATGATCACCGCCGCCCAGATGCGCGCCGCGCGCGCCTTGCTTGGCATCGATCAACGTCAACTCGCCGAGTTGTCGGGGGTCTCGCTGCCGACCATCCAGCGGATGGAGGCGAGCGAAGGCAATGTGCGTGGTGTGGTCGATACGCTCACCAAAGTGGTCGAAGCTTTCGACCGCGCCGGAATTGAGCTGATCGGCGACAATGCGATGAGCCGGGACGGGGGCCGAGGCGTGAGACTCAAAAGCGCCAAGGCCTAGTGCTGCAGCTCTCCTGACGGACACTCTGCGACGGCTGCCGGCTGTGAAGCCGAAGCTCCCGCCGCGCATGCGCAGAGAGCTAAGAGCAATGGTTGCCCCGGCACATCAGCCCACATTCATTGAGCTTCATACGCCGAAGCTCGTCACCATCCTGCGCGAACGTTATTGCCTAGCCGATTTGCGGGCCGATGCCATGGCCGGGCTGACCGTCGCGATCGTCGCCTTGCCGCTGTCCCTGGCTATTGCGATTGCTTCAGGCGTGACGCCAGATCGAGGGCTCTACACGGCCATCGTCGGCGGCTTCGTCGTCTCGGCGCTCGGCGGCAGCCGATTTCAGATCGGCGGCCCCGCGGGCGCGTTCATCGTGCTGGTCGCCGCGACGGTCGCGCAGTACGGGGTGGACGGACTGCTTCTCGCGACATTCATGTCCGGCGTGATCCTGCTTGTGGGTGGCCTCCTGCGGCTCGGAACCTTTATCAAATATATTCCTTACCCGGTGACGGTCGGGTTCACCTCGGGAATCGCGGCGATCATTTTCGCGAGTCAGCTCAAAGACCTTTTCGGCCTCACGCTGAAAGGTCCAGAGCCCGGCCCGTTCATCCCGAAGCTCGAAGCGCTCGCAGCGGCATTGCCCACGTTCAATGCCGCGGCCGCTGCCCTTGCGGCGCTCGCCATCGGCGTCATCATCGCCGTGCGGCGGTTTCGGCCGCATTGGCCGGCTTTTCTGATCGCTGTCGCCCTGGCTTCCGTTGTCGCATGGGGTCTCCACTTGCATGTGGAAACGATCGGCACAGTGTTTGGCGGCATTCCGCGATCGCTCCCGGCGCCGCATTTGCCCACGTTCTCGATCGAAAAGGTGAGCGCGCTTTTTCCGGTTGCGCTTTCCTTCGCGCTTCTTGGTTCGATCGAGAGCCTGCTCTCAGCCGTGGTCGCCGACAGCATGACCGGGCGCAGACATCGTTCCAATGCTGAGCTGGTTGCGCAAGGGGCCGCCAATATGGCCTCGGCTCTGTTCGGAGGCGTTTGTGTCACGGGCGCGATCGCGCGGACCGCGACCAATGTGCGGGCCGGCGCACGCGGGCCCGTGGCGGGCATGCTGCATTCCGTCTTCCTGCTGCTGTTCATGCTGTTGGCGGCGCCGCTCGCCAGCTATATCCCGCTCGCCGCGCTCGCCGGCGTGCTCGCGATGGTCGCCTGGAACATGACGGAAAAGCAAGAGTTTGCGACGCTCATCCGCGCCTCGCGCGGCGATGCCGTCGTCTTGCTCGCGACTTTCGTTCTGGTGGTGTTTCGCGATCTCACCGAAGGCATTCTCGTCGGCTTCGGCCTCGGCGTGCTCTTGTTCCTGCATCGCATGGCGCAGGCGGTCGAAATCGAAAGCCTGCGTCCCCTGGTCGAGCAGGATGTCGCCGACAGCGCGCGAGGCGACGGGCGACATCCCTATGATGCCGCGCTTGCGACCGATCCGGATATTATCGTCTATCGCATTTCCGGGGCCTTCTTCTTCGGCTCGGCTGCCAGTGTCGCGGCCGCGCTCGACCGAATCGGCGAACACCCCAAGGCCTATGTCATCGACTTTTCGGGCGTGCCCGTCATCGATTCGACGGCGGCTACGACGATCGAGGGCTTTGCGCGCAAAGCGCGCCGGCACCATGCCAATATCTATTTGGCCGGGGCACGGCCGGCGGTCCGCCGCGCGCTGATGACCCATGGCGTCCGGCCGCCGGAGGTGGGCTTCGAGGCTACACTCGACGATGCATTGGCTTGCGCGCGGGAAAAGACGCAAGGCTAGTTGTTTGATCCCTGGTTTTGATGGTGTGATCCTTTCTCTGGGGTGGAAGGATGCGCTATGGGACAAGTGAAAGCATGACCGTCATTGCGGCCTATCTCTATCGAAATGGCAAAAAGGTTGAGGCGGTCTCGCTGGAGCGCCCCGTGCATTGCGCGAGGGAGCGTTCCGAGTTCATCTGGATTGGCCTCTTCGAGCCTTCGGAAGAAGAGCTGCGAACGCTTCAGGAGAGCTTCGGGCTCCATCCCCTTGCTGTCGAAGATGCCCTCAAGGCGCACCAGCTCCCGAAGGTCGATGTCTATGGCGACCAGCTCTTCATCGTGGCGCGCACCGCGCATCTGGAAGGGGACCAGCTCGCCTATGGCGAAACCGCGATCTTCGTCGGCGAGACCCATATCATCACGGTTCGGCACGGTTCGGCCCGCGCTCATACCGCATTGCGCGCTCAGCTCGAGGCGGCGCCGGCGCTGCTCAGCCATGGCGTCGATTATGTTCTGCACGCGATCCTCGACTTCGTCGTGGATGGCTATCTGCCCATCGTCGAGACGATCGAAGATGAAGTTCTCAAGATCGAACAGCTGGCGCTCGATGCTTTCCTGAGCCGCGAGGATGTGACACGGCTGTTCACGCTTCGGCATGAGCTGATCAAATTCCAGCGCATCCTGGGGCCGATGTCCGAGCTGGTGAGCAAGTTGGTCCATCTCGATCTCCCCTATCTCGATGCGGAAGTCCGTCCCTATTTCAGCGACGTGCTCGATCATGTCCGAAGGGTGCAGGCGACCGTTGCCGGGCTGCGCGACATCCTGACCTCCGTGTTCGAGATCAGCACTTTGCTGGAGCAGCAGCGCCAAGGCACGATCACGCGCCAGCTTGCCGCTTGGGCCGCCATTCTTGCGGTTCCGACAGCCATTGCGGGCATATATGGGATGAACTTCCAAAACATGCCCGAATTGAAAACCCAATATGGCTATTTTGTCGTGATCGCTGTCATCCTCGTGCTGTGCACCACTTTGTTCATTCGCTTCAGACGGGCGAAATGGCTTTAGCGGCCAGCGACTTTTACGCGCCTTCGCGCAAGACTGATTGGATGATCGCGGCCGGGGATTTTGATCAGCCATGACGCCAATGATGTCCCGCTCACGCGGCTTTCTTCATCGCAAGCAGTGCGATATCGACATCCTGGCGCGCGCTACGGACTGTCCCATTTGGCGTCTTGTTTTCCACAGCCGTCATGGCCGGGCTTGACGCCAGTAATATCCTGCTCACGCAGCCTTCTTCATCGCGAGTGACCTGCCCCAGCTGATTTCCTCCAACTGAGGTT
>DAIESR010000087.1 GCA_027346205.1 Beijerinckiaceae bacterium | reverse complement strand
CCTGATCCAGGAAGGCAATATCGGCTTGATGAAAGCGGTCGATAAATTCGAGTATCGCCGCGGCTACAAATTTTCGACCTACGCCACCTGGTGGATTCGCCAGGCCATCACCCGCTCGATCGCCGACCAGGCGCGCACCATCCGCATCCCCGTGCACATGATCGAGACGATCAACAAGATCGTGCGCACGAGCCGCCAGATGCTCAACGAGATCGGCCGCGAGCCGACGCCGGAAGAACTCGCCGAAAAGCTCGGCATGCCGCTTGAGAAGGTGCGCAAGGTTCTCAAGATCGCCAAGGAGCCGCTGTCGCTGGAGACGCCGGTCGGTGACGAAGAGGATTCGCATCTCGGCGATTTCATCGAGGACAAGAACGCGATCCTGCCGATCGACGCGGCGATCCAGTCGAACCTGCGCGAGACGACGACGCGCGTGCTCGCGTCGCTCACGCCGCGCGAGGAGCGCGTGCTGCGCATGCGTTTCGGCATCGGTATGAACACCGATCACACGCTGGAAGAAGTCGGCCAGCAGTTTTCGGTGACGCGCGAACGCATCCGCCAGATCGAGGCCAAGGCTTTGCGCAAGCTGAAGCACCCGAGCCGGTCGAGGAAGCTCCGGAGCTTCTTGGATAATTGAGGCTGTGAAAATGCGGCAGCCGATTCAGGCCGACCGCTGCGGCATCGAGCCAGGGTACCGGACCGTGGAAACTCTAAAGTTTTTTGAGTGGTTTCGCCTCCCACGGATGGGTCAATTTGGGCAACAGTTTCGGCCCCTCGGCTAGGGTGAAGTCCCACATCGCCTGGCCGATCGGGCTGAAAGGGCGGTCGGCGCGCCGCACGATGAACCATTGCCTGATAATCGGCAGACCTTTCACATCGAGTACGGCGAGACGACCGCTTTCGACTTCGGCCTCGATCGTATGGGCGGAGATGAGAGCGATGCCGAGCCCCGCGATCACCGCCTGTTTGATGGTCTCGTTGGAGCCGATCTCGATCGAAATCTTCGGTTGCCGCACGACGACGTTCGAAAAGAAATATTCAAAGACGGAGCGCGTGCCGGAGCCGTCTTCGCGGACGATGAAGCTTTCATTGGTCAGTTCGGTCTTGTCGATGTTCCGGCGTTGCGCCAGCGGATGGTCGGCGGCTGCCACCACCACTTGCGGATGCGGACCAAAGGCCGTGCTCTCGATTGGAAAATCCATAGGTGGGCGGCCCATGAGTCCCACATCGATGTTATAATCACGTAGCTGATTGACCATCTCGGCGCGATTGCCGACTGAGATGGCCACTTCGATTTGGGGATTGAGCCGTGCGAAGGCTGCGATCAGGCGCGGCGCGAAATAGTTTGCCGTCGAAACCACGCCGATGGAGATCCGTCCCGCGCGCATTCCGCGAATGGCGCCGAGCGTGCCGTCGAGTTCGTTCAGCACGAGATCGATCTGGCGTGCGGCATTGACCACTTCTTCTCCTGCGGCCGTAAGCCGCAGCCGCCCGCCGCAGCGGTCGAAAAGGGAGAGGCCGGCATTTTCCTCGAGAAGCTTGATCCGCGACGTCAGCGCCGCCGGGGTCACATTGAGCTTCTCCGAGGCCTGGACGATCGTGCCGGCATGTGCCACGGCACGGACGGTTTCTAATTGTTTGAGGGTGAGACGACGCATGGATTGAATTTAGATTTTTTTGACTCATATCTCAAGATTATTCAGTTTTCTTTGACACCTTTTCGGGTGACATGAGATCAACAACCCTCAAATGGGCTAGGGTGGATATGCTGGAAATCGCGCGCACCAAGGATCTGGATTCTGTTCTGGCGGAGAGCCTCGGGGCAGACGGGAGTCTCGCTCTCGTTGCTACGGTCATCCGTGAGATGACTGCCGCCGCGATCGATATGGCGGAACTCATTTCGCTGGGGCGCCTGGCCGGCGAGCACGGCGCCGCTGTCGGCAGCACCAATCAGGACGGCGACGCTCAGAAGCATCTCGATGTGCTCGCCAATGACCTCTTCGTGGCCGCTTTGCGCCGCGCGCCGGTCGCTGTCGTCCTTTCCGAAGAGCTGCACGAGCCTTTGCCGCTCCATGACGATGCGCCGCTCGTGGTCGCCATGGACCCGCTCGACGGATCGTCGAACATCGATACTAATGTCTCGATCGGCACGATCTTTTCCATT
>DAIESR010000084.1 GCA_027346205.1 Beijerinckiaceae bacterium | reverse complement strand
GATTGGGATTGCCGACACCCTTCGAAATATCGCTTAAGATGCCTTGTAGGAATGCTCGATCGAAACCGCCGACGAATGCATTCCCGGCCCGGAAAGCCATACTATAGGTCACGACCGCGAACAGGACGGTCACGAGACAGGTGATGGCGAAACTCGTCATCACCGTGTCGCCGACATTCTTCTTGCGGACCATGCCACCATAGAGGAGACCAAGGCCCGGCACTGTCATCATCAGGACCAGAGCCACCGAGGTGAGCATCCAGGAGGTATCGCCGGAATTTGGCGTACATGCGGTCAAGACCGAACCGCCGCAAGCGGGCGGCCCGGCAGCTGCGGCTGGCGCAGTTACGGCTGGTGCTGCTGCGGCAGGTGCCGCTGCGGCCGCCGGTGGTGCTGCAGGGACTGCCGCCGGTGCGGCTGCCGCTGGCGGTGTGGCCGGTACGACCGCGGCTGGTGCCGCCGCGGGAGGGGTGGCAGGCGCAGTCTCTTGTTGCGCCGCGGACGGTTCGATCGGGAAAAGGCTCAGCAATAATGCGACGAAGAGGCCGCATGTCAGAAGCCCGAGATTCTTTATAAAATGCATGGGTTTGAAAGACATCATCGTCTAGCCCCCTCCAGCCAACGATCTTCAATGCCACTCACAGCTCACAGTGCTGCCGCATCCGTCTCACCGGTGCGAATTCGCATCGTGCGCACGATATCCATCACGAAAATTTTGCCATCCCCGATATGGCCGGTCCGTGCCGTCTTCGCGAGCGCGTCGAAAACACCGTCGACGAGATTCGCGGGCACTGCCACTTCGACTTTGACTTTGGGAAGAAAGTTCACGGCATATTCGGCGCCGCGATAGATTTCGGTGTGGCCCTTTTGATGCCCACACCCTTTGACCTCGGTGACGGTCATTCCAGTGACGCCCACCTGCATCAGGGCATCACGCACGTCTTCAAGCTTGAAAGGCTGTATGATGGCGACGATGAGCTTCATGGGATCTCGCTCCCAGATGTCGCTTCCATGATCACGGTTGCTCAAGCATGCCGCTCACGGTACCCCCTACTTTACCGACAAGTTGGTGCGGCGATCAAGAACTGATTCGCGTTCTTGTTCGGGATAATCGGACTGAGCCATGTAGGTCGGCGCTTCCACACATGCCTTGAGAACCAGTGGCGGCGGGACGCTTGCTTAAGAGCAGCGCCAGCGCGGAAGCTTTTTCAGGTTATGGACAAAAGGATGTGATGCGGAGCCCTCCGGATTTCTAGTCCAGACATTGGGGAAAGGATTTGTGGTGGAGATGTTTCCTTACAGCCGCTTCTCGACGCCCGCGGCGGTTTCCACGAACTCCTCCGGCACGCTGACGTCGAGCGAGGCGTCGCCTGCTTTGAGCGGCACGCCGGCCGCCTTCGCATCATCGAGCCGGTCGAGCCGCAGCATGGCGAGCCCCTCGGACCCGGAAATCGAGCCAACTTGCCCAATCGCGACATCGCCGAAGAGAATATCGCTGCCGGAGGCAGGCGCGGGCCCGTTGAAATGCACTTTCACGATTCGCTTGCGCGCGGATTTGCGGAAATGCACGCGGGCGACCACTTCCTGGCCCACATAGCAGCCTTTTTTGAAATCGACGCCATGCAGGGCATCGAGATTGGCGTCATGCACGAACGTGTCGCCATAGGGAAAATCGACGCCACCCTTCGGCACGCCCACGGCAATGCGGTGCTCCTCATAGGCGTCTTCTTGTGGCGCGGCGAGTTTGGCGAGCACCGCATGTGGAGCGATCAGGCGCCATCCCATCTCTGGCGCGCGCGGATCCTTATAGAGCGTCCCTTCGATCCCTTGCGGTGCCTCTTGCCCCCAGAAGGCGGCGACTCCGAGTGTGTCGGATACATCCTCGATCGTGATCTTGGCGCGCATTTTGTGGAAATTGATGCGCTTGGCGAGGTCTGGCGCTTGCGTCTTCACGCAATCGAAATAATAGCCTGCCGCCGCACCTTCCGGCAGCGGGACGACCATGAAATCGAACAGCAATTTGCCCTGCGGTGACAAGAGGCCACCATAGCGTGCCTCGCCGGGCCCGATGTCGAGCATGCTGTTGGTTATGAGCTTGTGGAGAAAGGCCTCTGCTTCGCCCGTCACTTTGATGACGCCGCGATCCGTGAGAAGACTTGTGGCCTTGTCCATTGCTGATCCCTGACCCGTTGATCTGTGATCCTAAGCTCGCCGGCCATGCCGACCGGCGATCTGCAAACACGCCCAGCCATCCCGGCTTGCCTTGGCGCTGATCCGAATCTAAGCCGCTCGTCCGAGCAGACAAGGCATGACATAGAATGGATGTGTCCAGTAAAGCAATTTGTCTGCCATCATGAGAAAGTTTGAACAGATGCCGCAAGCATTTGATCTTATTATAAAAGGCGGCACGCTCGTCAATCATGACGGGGAGGGGCTTC
>DAIESR010000066.1 GCA_027346205.1 Beijerinckiaceae bacterium | reverse complement strand
GAAGCCCTCCGCGAGCGTGTCTTGCGAGAGTAGCAATGCCGGCATCCCTGCTGCGCTGGCGATATCCTGGATGATGTTGTCTCGCGCAAATTTTCCTGCGCCATCGACATTCATCATATTCAGCGTCTCGATCGCCTCCTCAACGTCGATCGAGATTGTGTTATACGTCGATCCGGATTTGAATTTTTGCAGCTTCTTTGCCCATAATGCCTCAACGACGCGATCGACGATCGAGCCCTGCGGCTTCAGCTTGGCAATCAGCAGGCCGAGTTTTTGAGAAACCATGTTGTTCGCAACCATCATGCGAACATATGACGCAAGCGGATACATCGCGCGTATGTATTTCGATCGACCAGTGAAGCCGAACGCAGCCGACGTCCACTGGATATAGATCGGATCTTCGTTTTGCGTGACGACGCCACGCGACAGGTGATAGACCTGATTATCGACGACGAAATGCCGCGGCTTGAGGAAGTCAGGCGATTGCGGATTCTGCGAAAGCGTTAAGCTGCCCGCAGTGTTGAGCGGGTCGAATATTTGGAAATAGAGATCAGGCGAAAGCCACTCCTCGTCAGTGAGAGGCCGATCAGTCGGAACGCCTGGCACGCCAACGCCCACGGCGGAAATGCCGTAGATCGCTGCGAGCCGCACCGCCTGAATGATCCACCGCGTCGCGCCTTGCTCGCCGAGCGCGTTCCATTCTTTCTCGAAAGCCTCGACCAATTCTTCTTTCGGGCCATCCTCGACGCTGATGACGCGCGGGCGATGGAACGCAAGGTAGATCGGTGCATCGACGATCCGCGCACCAAGCGGATGATAGACATAGACGATCTTGCAATCTTCGTAGTCCGGCTCATATCCCGGCGTGGTGCGCTCGACGAGAGCCCAGAGAGGAGATGGCCGGCTGCGATCGACCGTGACCTCCGCTTGCTCACCAGTGGGTGACGACCGCGGCCAGAATAAGCTACCGCTCACCAGCCACTCCCGTCACCGAGCCCGAGCGATAGGCCATAGGTGTAGCAGTCGAGCAGGTCATCATGACTCATCGGCAAGCCGGGGCGATAGCCAATGACCTGCGACATAAAATGGTTCCGCGTTGATCCGTTCCAGTTGACTGATTTGTTCGCCGCGTATTCCGTGATCGCCACCAGCTTGCTCGCGTGATAGCTGACGGTCGAAAGCGCGCGCTCATCCTTGCCGACCGACGTCAGTTTCGTATTGATCGCCTCGACCGGCATGCGCTGCCGGATCGCCTGCTGTATGAGGATGGTGCCTGCCGACGCATCCTCAACGAATGGTCCGCGCGGCTCATATCGCGCTCGGCATTGATCGGACAATTCCTGCATCCGTTTCAGCACAGACGGATACCAGTCGATCAGAAGATTGCCGGATATATGCACCACGTCCCAGTCGAGAACGTAGATTTTCCGATCATGCAGGCGGTTCTTAGCGAAATAGACAACCGCCGTTCCGTCATGCTCACGGCCCGATTTCATCGCGGTATCAATCGTCGCGTATATGCGATCAACGGGCGACGGCATCGGCACCGCCTTTCCATCCACCAGCCACGCATCCTCGCTGAAAAATGGCGCGCCTCGCCAATCGACGAATTCCGCAAGGATTTCCTGCTTATACACCAGCGGCGGATATTCGAGAGGCAGACGCTCAAGCTCATCCGCTCGAAGAAACGGATTCGCCATCGTCGGCGCGTGGTATTCGATCCAGCCTTTTTCGTCGCCGTTGCACGCCCGATAGAAAAGCTGATCCGCTCGTATGCCATTCGGCGTGCCCGCCATGATCGCCACGCCGCCGCGGTCGATCAGCGTCGGGCGGATCGCCTGCTCCCAGACGGGAGTGATCTCGCGAATAGCGAGCGTCGCCTCGTCAATGATCACCAGGTCATAAACCCGAGATCGCCCGGCATTCTCGTCGCCAAGCGTCCAGAATTCTATGCCGCCGCCGCTCGCCAGCTCGATGCTGAGAAAGGTGGCGCTGCGAGAGGTCGTCAAGGGAGCAAGGAGCCTAGCCAGTCGGTCGAACGATGGCCGATTGCGGCGGAAGTCTGGCCCGAACCATCCGACGCGCAGGCCGCTAGTGCGCTCGCCGGGGCGGCCTATCGCAGCCTTCGCCGCAATCCACTCCAGGACGGTCGATTTGCCAAAGCGGCGGCCGGCCCGGATGACGATTTTTTCGTGATGCCGGACAAGATCGACAATCTCGCGCTGCCCGGCGTGCAAGCCCGGCAGCCGAATTTCCGCCGCTCGCTGCGCATAGGCTGATATGGCACGCTCCTAGGAGACATGGCGCCGCTCATGCGTAACGCCAGCATACCAACCATGCAGCGAAAACTTTGACAAGTCAA
>DAIESR010000043.1 GCA_027346205.1 Beijerinckiaceae bacterium | reverse complement strand
AAAGCCGACGATGGTCGTGGTCCGGCCATGGAAATTGTTCTCGGCGACGATGATCTCGGCCTTGCTGTCAGGAATGCGCAAATAATCATAGCCATAGCGCCGTGCCGCTTTGATCGCGGTCTCGACCGCTTCCGCGCCAGTGTTCATCGGCAGGCAGGCGTCGAGGCCGGAGATACGGGCGAGCGCTTCGCAAAAGGCGCCGAGATTATCCGTGTGATAGGCGCGTGAGACGAGATCGAGCCGGCCGAGCTGACGCTCCAAAGCCGCGACGAGGCGCGGATGAAGATGGCCGAAGCTCGCCGCCGAATAGGCGCTCATCATGTCGAGATAGCGCTTGCCCTCGACGTCGTAGAGATGGACGCCCTGTCCATGTGAAAGCACCACGGGGAGCGGCGCATAATTTTTGGCGCCATAGCGCGCTTCGCGAGAAATGAAATCCGCGGCCGACATTGTGTGTCTCCTCACGACGAATGAGCATCGGAATGTCGCGAGATATTCGCACGGATGACGCCGGATATCCGGCGGAAATCGCGCGGTTGGCCGCAGATCCTGCGGCGGGCGCAGCAGGCAAATCTGCGGCGTTTCGAATCGATGCGAGAATGCGCGTGACCTGATGGACGATTTTGAGTAACATGTTACATATTAGGAGATTTGAATGCCCCGTCGAATCAAGCGGTCAGTGCCGCCAGCTAAGCGCATGGCAAGTTATCGCCAGAGGATGCGTTTAGCTGGTTTGCGTCCGGTGCAAATCTGGGTGCCGGACGCTCGCGCGCCGGGTTTTGCCGAAAAGTGTAGACGTCAGGCGCTGGCCATCGCAGCCAGCGATTTGGCAGGCGACGACATCATGCGCTTCGTGGCCGACGTCTATGAATGGCCGGAGCCGTAATGTGGCGGGGCCAATTCGTGGTCGTCGCCACGTCGGGGGATTATGGCAAGCCGCGCCCCGCGCTCGTCGTGCAAAGCGATCTTTTCGCCGAATTGCCTTCGGTGTTAATTTGCCCGTTGACGACCATGCTTCGCAATGACGCCGATCTTTTTCGGCTCGAAGTCGCGCCTTCGGGCGCAAATGGGCTTCGCGAAATATCCCAGATTGCGATCGATAAAATCACGGTCGTTCCCGTCGCAAAAATCGGTGATGTCATCGGGATGGCCGACGATGCATTGCTCTTGCGGGTCAATCGGGCTTTGGCGCTGTTTTTGAGCATCGTATGAGAGGCGGATCAAAAGGAAGTTGGGTTTCATCGGCGGCTTTGGCGGCACCGAAGACTAAATATCTGTAAACTGAAGACTTCCGAAACCAGCCGGATCGCACCATGGCGCGGCAGAACAAACTCGACGAGACCGATCTGCGGATCATGAAGCGCCTGCAGCTCGATGCACGGGTGAGCAA
This sequence comes from Beijerinckiaceae bacterium, assembly GCA_027346205.1. Lineage (GTDB taxonomy): Bacteria > Pseudomonadota > Alphaproteobacteria > Rhizobiales > Beijerinckiaceae > Methylovirgula. The sequence goes on along the minus strand of DAIESR010000043.1, from coordinate 9,131 downwards.
TGTCAAGTTGGCGGAGGATGTGCATCTTTCTCCCAGCGCCTGCCTCGAACGCACCAAGGCGCTCGAAGCCAGCGGTGTGATTTCGCGTTACGTCACCGAATTCGATCTCGCCAAGGTCGGCAGCTCGGTCGTGCTGCTCGTCGAAGTGCTGCTCGAAAATCATCGCGAAGCCGATTTCGACAAATTTCTCGCCGCGATCCGTGAGCGCGAGGAAGTGCTCGAATGTTTCAAGATCGGTGGGCGGATCGATTATCTCCTGCGGGTGATCTGCCGTGACATCGCCCATTACAGCGAACTCAGCGATTTCATGAGCCGGGGCGATCTCGGGGTCGAGAAGTTCCACGGCCATATTGTGCTCGCTGTCGACAAGAGATTTGAGGGCTATCCGCTCGATCTCCTCGTCGAGCCGAGCCCGCGCGGACGGTCCTGATCCGCATGGCGGCGGCGATAACAATATCGCGAGATCGCGGGCGATTGATGGGAACAGCCGCAACAGCCATTTGAAGGTGCGGCGGCCTCGATTACTGTCCCGCCTTGCGCGCCTCATCAATTCGGCGTAGGCCGCGTGCCCGGCATTAAAATCGCTTTGGACGCGATGTCTTTCGCGCCAGGAGCTGGCATTTAGCAAGAGGTTTGGACATCGCCGTGGACTTTTCTTTCTTGCGACCGGGGCTGCGATGAAAATCGTCGGCAAACTCTTTCTGGCCCTTGTTCTACTCGGCGCCGCCGCAGCCGGCGCCGTCAAAGTGAGCTATTGGGAGTTTCACCGCGCGCCCGCCAAAAAGCCGGCGCCGCCGGTCCGCGTCGTCACCGGCCTCGTCGGTCAGGAGGATTTCCCGATTGCGCATGAGGGGATAGGCACGGTCCAGGCCTATAATACGGTGACGATCCGGGCGCGCGTCGACGGCACATTGCAGAAAGTTTTGTTTCGCGAAGGCCAGGATGTGAAGGCTGGCGATGTCCTCGCCGTGATCGATCCGCGGCCGTTCCGGGCGGCACTCGATCAGGCGGTGGCCGCCAAGGCAAAGGACGAGGCCCAGCTCGCCAATGCGCGCCTGGACTTCGATCGCTATGCCAAGCTCGCGCAAACGAATGCCGCGACGAAGCAGCAGGTCGATACCCAAAAGGCGCTGGTTGCTCAGTTGCAGGCGGCGGTCGCAGGCGATCACGCGGCGATCGAGAACGCGACCGTGCAGTTGAGCTATACGACCATCACCTCGCCGATCACCGGGCGCACCGGCGTTCGCCTCATCGATGCCGGCAATATGATTCACGCGAGCGAGGGCGCGGCACTCCTGGTCGTCACGCAGATGGAGCCGATCTTTGTCACGTTCAGCCTGCCGCAGGATGTGCTCGACCAGCTCACAGCGGCCATGGCGCATGGCGCGGTTCTCGTCGAAGCCTATAAGCAGGACAATAAGACGAAGCTCGCCACCGGGGCGCTGACCGTGGTCGATAATCAGATCGATCCGGCGACTGGCACGATCAAATTGAAGGCGACTTTCGCCAATGCCGACCGCAAGCTGTGGCCCGGAGCCTTCGTCAATGTGCGGGTGGTGAGCGCGGTCCAGCATCAGGCCACGGTCGTGCCGGCGCAGGCCGTGCAGCGGGGGCCGCATGGGCTCTATGTCTATGTCGTCAAGCCAGATCGGAAAGTCGCAATGCGTCCGATCACAGCCGGCGGCACAGAGGCCGGTAAGACGCTTGTCGAGACGGGGCTCAAGCCGGGCGAAACGATCGTCGTCGACGGACAATATAAATTGCAGCCCGGCGCGAAAGTTCAGCCGATCGCGCCAGCCGAGAAGACGGCCCGCGCCGGCTGACGCCAAAAGAGGGAACCGAGCAGCCGTGAAACGTGAGTCCGAAGGATTGCGGCGGCTGGCTGCCATAGGATCGCAGGATCGGGCGAAACAAGCCGCATGAATATTTCCGCGCCCTTTATCCAAAGGCCCATTGCCACATCATTGCTGATGGCAGCCATCGCGCTCGTCGGCATCGTCGCCTATCCGCTGCTGCCGCGCGCGCCGCTGCCGCAGGTCGATTTCCCGACTATTTCCGTGTCGGCCAATCTGCCCGGCGCTTCGCCGGAGACCATGGCCTCGTCGGTCGCCACACCGCTCGAGCGCCAATTGGCGCAGATTCCGGGGCTCGCTTCATTGACCTCGTCGAGTGGGCTTGGCACCACGTCCATCACGGCGCAATTCGATCTCGATCGGAACATTGATGCGGCGGGTCAGGATGTCCTGGCCGCGATCAATGCCGCCAGCGGACAATTGCCGAAGAATCTGCCGAGCCCGCCGACCTATCGCAAGATCAACCCATCCGATTCGCCGATTCTTCTGCTCGCCGTCAATTCCGAGGCCTTGCCGATTACCGTGATCGACAATTATGCCGACACGGTTTTGGCACAGCAATTGAGCCAGATCGCCGGAGTCGGTCAGATCATGATCATGGGCGAGCAGAAGCCCGCCGTGCGCATACAGGTCGACCCGGCCAAACTCGCCTCGCTCGGCCTAAGCCTAGAACAGGTGAGATCCGTCATCACGGTTGCGACCGTCAATTCGCCGAAGGGCAATTTCGACGGACCACATCAGAATTTCACCGTCTATACGAATGATCAGATTCTGGCGGCGGAGCCCTGGAACAATATCGTCATCGCCTATCGTCATGGCGCGCCGATCCGTATCAAGGACGTTGGCCGCGCCATAGACGCGCCCGAAAACACGCATGTCGCCGCCTGGCAGAATGGCACGCGCGGCGTTCAGCTGCTCATCTTCAAGCAGCCTGGCGCCAATGTCATCGAGACGGTGGACAAGATCGAAGCCGAATTGCCGCGCATCAAGGCGGCGATGCCGCCTTCGATCAAAGTGTTCACCATTCTCGATCGAACGCAGACGATTCGCGCTTCCGTGGATGATGTGCAGATCACCATGCTGGTGACGATTGCCCTCGTCATTACTGTTATCTTTCTGTTTCTGCGCAATCTGTGGGCGACGATCATCCCGGGCATCACCATTCCGATGTCGATCCTCGGCACGTTCGCGGTGATGCATCAACTCGGCTACAGTCTCGACAATCTCTCCTTGATGGCGCTCACCATTGCCGTCGGCTTCGTCGTCGACGATGCGATCGTGATGCTTGAAAACATCTATCGCCACATCGAAGAGGGGATGAGCCCGCTGCAGGCTGCCTTCAAGGGCGCCGGCGAGATCGGCTTTACCATCATCTCGATGAGCATTTCGCTTGTCGCCGTCTTCATCCCGCTGTTCTTCATGGGCGGCATTGTCGGCCGCCTGTTCCGGGAATTCGCCGTGACGGTCACTGTGACGATCATGGTCTCGGCTGTCGTCGCCTTGACCTTGAGCCCGATGATGTGTGCGCGCTGGCTGAAGCGGCCGAGCGACGAAAAGCATGGCCGCCTTTATCGCTGGATCGAGGCGGGATTCGAGCATCTCGCCGCCTTTTATGCCCGCGGCCTTCGCACCGTGCTGGCGCATCCGTTTATTACATTGATGAGCGTGCTGCTCACCATCGCTCTCAATGTCACGCTCTACGTGATGATCCCGAAAGGCTTTTTCCCGGAGCAGGATACTGGTCAGATCGTCGGCTTTTCCGAGGCGGCGCAGGACATATCGCTCGCGGCGATGACGAAGCGGCAAGAGGCGCTCGCCAAGATCGTGGCGAAGGATCCCGATATCCAATCTTTTGCCTATGCCGTTGGTCCAACTGCCGGCTCGTTGTCGGAGAATGTCGGACGCTTCTGGATGGGTCTCAAGCCGCGCTCGGAGCGTAATGCCTCGGCCCAGGAGATCCTCAACCGGCTGCGGCCTCAACTCGCCAAGGTCGAAGGCGTCAAATTGTTCTTGCAAGTGCTGCAGGATTTCCGCGTCGGCGGAAAGCTGTCGCGAACCGAATATCAATATACGTTGCAAGACGCTAATCTCGACGAGCTCAATGAATGGGCGCCGCGCATGTATGAGAAATTGCGCGGGCTGCCGCAATTGCAAGATGTTGCGAGCGACCAGCAGACCGACGCGCCGATCGTTTCGATCACCATCGACCGCGATACGGCAGCGCGCTTCGGCATTCAGCCGCAGCTCATCGACGATACGCTCTATGATGCGATAGGGCAGCGCCAAGTGGCGCAATATTTCACCCAGCTCTCGCAATATCACGTGATTCTGGAGATCAAGCCTGCCTTGCAGGCAGATCCTTCGATTCTCGCCAAGATCTATGTCAAATCACCGCTCAACGGTCAGTTGGTGCCGCTCTCAACATTCGCGAAATTCGACACTAACCGCACGAGCTATCTTTCGATCAATCATCAGGGCCAGTTTCCGGCGGTAACGTTGAGCTTCAATCTGAGGCCCGGTATGGCACTCGGACAGGCGGTCGATGCGATCAAAAAGATCGAGGCGGAACTCGGCAAGCCGATCACGCTGACGGGTAGTTTCCAGGGCACGGCGCAGGCCTTCCAGAAATCGCTGAGCAACCAGCCTTATCTACTGCTCGCTGCGATCATCGCCGTCTATGTCATTCTGGGCATGCTCTATGAGAGCTATATCCATCCCGTGACGATCCTTTCGACACTGCCCTCGGCCGGTGTTGGCGCGCTGCTGATTCTCATCGTCTCCGGTTATGATCTGAGCGTGATAGCGCTCATCGGAATCATTCTCTTGATCGGCATTGTGAAGAAGAATGCGATCATGATGATCGATTTTACCTTGCAGGGAATGCGCAATCAGGGCCTATCGCCGCGCGACGCGATTTATTCCGCCGCGGTCGTGCGCTTCCGTCCGATCATGATGACGACCATGGCCGCTATTCTCGGTGGCTTGCCGTTGATGCTCGGCACGGGCACCGGCTCCGAACTGCGCCGACCGCTCGGTTTCGCCATTGTCGGTGGCCTTGCGGTCAGCCAAGTGCTGACACTTTATACGGTGCCAGTGATCTTTCTTTACATGGATCGCCTGAGCCGTTTCCTGACACGTGGACGCAAGGGCAAGGCAGATGCTGGACCTGTGGCCGAAATTGCCGCCGATCCGGGGCAGCGCGCCGCCGCCGAGTAGAAGAGTGCACCTTCTGCGCCAAGCCGCACTAAGCTCCCGGCCACAGTAACGGTGGCGCCGTTCGTTCAAGGCGTTTTGCGATCGGCCTCTTCAGCGGAGTTTTCTTCGGGAGAGAATGGGGAGGCGAAGGCTTCCCCTATTGCGCTTGCAGCGCCTCGGCAAGCTCAAGAAAGGCGTCGCGACTCATCGGTGATGTCGGTGATTGCACGACTGAATCATAGAGCTTCGGCACGAGCGCGACCGCCTGATCGAGATCGCCGTCCTGCCCTGGCTGATAGCCGCCCATGAGGCGTAGATCGCGCGTATCTTCAAAGCGGGCGATCATCGCCTTGAGCTTCATCACGAGGACCTGCTGTTCCTTGGTCCAGACATGCTGGGCAAGGCGCGAAATGGAGGTCAAGATATTGACAGCGGGAAATCGACCTTGATCGGCAATGGCGCGATCGAGGACGATATGTCCGTCGAGCGTGCCGCGAATATTGTCGGCGACCGGGTCGTTATGATCGTCGCCGTCGACCAGCACCGAGAATATGCCGGTGATCGATCCGCTGCCCTCCTCACCGGGGCCTGCGCGCTCGAGCAATTTGGGCAGATCGCTGAAGACGCTCGGCGCATAGCCCCGCGCGACGGCGGGTTCGCCAGCCGCGAGCGCGACATCGCGCGCCGCATGGGCGAAACGCGTGACCGAATCGACGATCAAAAGGACATTCTCGCCGCGGTCGCGAAAAAATTCGGCGATGGTCATGGCCGTCTTGGGCGCTAAGCGGCGCATCATCGGACTTTCGTCACCCGTTGCGACGACTGTGACGGCGACTTTGCGATTGGCGCCAAGCGAATCGTCCAGAAACTCCCGCACCTCGCGGCCACGCTCGCCGACGAGCGAGATGACGACGCTGTCGAAGCCTTTCGAGGCTGCCATCATGCCGAGCAAGGTCGATTTGCCGACACCTGAGCCGGCAAAGACGCCAATCCTTTGACCAGCACAAATCGGCATGAAAAGATCGATGATGCGCACGCCGGTCTTTAGCGGCGTCTTCACCCGCGCGCGCCGCAGTGCCGCCGGTGGAGGGGATTCGATCGGCGAGGCATGTTCGCCGCGGCGCAGAGCGCCGGCACCATCGATCGGCCGGCCGAGCGCATCGATGACGCGGCCTTTCCAGCTCGCGTCTGGCGCGACATGCAAGGGACCGATGCGATAGGCCGTATCGCCGAGGCCGGCCGCGACCTGCGCCTCGAAAGTTTTCACCGTCGATCCTGTCGCATCGATGCGAACGACCTCGGCGAGCTGGGTTGATTCGCCATGGTTGATCCCGATGCATTCGCCGAGTTTGACGAAATTCGACAGACCGTTAATCCGGTAATAAGTCGGAGTGACTTCGGTGACGGTGCCGCTGATCCGCAGCCTGGTCAATTCCTCCAAGCCGAAATTGACCGCGTGGTCGAGCTGCCCAAGCGCATTCACGAAGACAGTCCTTTCGACAGGCATCTGGCCATCGATGAAATATGGAAGAACCCATTCGGTGAGATGCAGCTTCCAGGCATGCCTCTCGGCGAAGTGATGCATGCAGATAAGGACGATACGTCGCCCAGGGTTTTTACCGCATCCTTCAGGGAGTTTTCCGTGTTTTGAGTGGCGTTTGTCACGCTGTCGAAAGTGCGGGACATCATCATGAGTTTCGCCAATTCGAGGACCGGATTGACGTTCGATCCTTCTAGATGGCCCTGGATAACGCCATTAGCATCGAAATCAAGGATCGGCGTTGCCGGCTTGTCTGGAATGACAGCGGAATTGTCGAAGCGCGTGAATTTTATATTGCTCGGGATTTGAAACAGGCCGACCGCCCCGAGCTGTCGGCCATCCTGACGGATCATGCCGTCCTTGGCGATGATCGGTGCTCCAGCATTCGGGTTGAGAAGGATCGGTGCGCCACCCGCATCGAGTACCGCGTAACCATTGAGCGTCTGCAGGGCGCCATTCGCTTGCATGCGCATGCGGCCGTCGCGCGTGTAGGCGGTGCCGGCGGGGGTCTGAATGGCGATCCATCCCTCCCCATTGACGGCAACATCAAGCGGGTTATCAGTTTTGATGAGCGGGCCTTGAGTTCGCGTAATGTAATCATGGCCGGCCGTCGCATAAGCCACCGGCTTGTCACCCTTCTGCGAAATATAGGTGCTGAAGCTGACACCCGTGCCCCGATAGCCAATCGTATTCATATTGGCGACATTGAGCGCGAGGGTTGTCAGCCGCCGTTCGAGGGTGACCTGGGCCGAAAGCGCGACATAGGGTTCTGATTGCACGAGCTTATGAGCCTCCACGTTTCAGATTGGCAAGGCTCAGGAGAAGACTCGAGCTGATGCCGGTCGACGTTACGAGCAGCGCATTGGTTGGCGTCGATGACATGCCTCCAGAAGGATTTACGGCGTCATAGGTTGCAGTGAAGCGTTCGAGGAATTTGTTCAGATAGGTCGGGTCCTGCAATTTGCTCACATCCAGCAATTGCGAGATCTCTTTCGCCTGCGTGTCGATATTTTGGAGCGACAGTGTCGCCGGGAGGCCGAACGCGGTCTCGACCACCTGCAGCACGGTCCTATCGGCGAGGATGCCATAGACGTCCTTGATGTTGGGCGCCATGCGCTTGAAATAAAGCGCTTGCTGTGCGCCCTGATTCTGCTGACCCGTGGTGGTTTCGAGCGTCTGCTCGTTATAATTGCTGACCACCTTTTGCATGGCCGTCGTATCGCTCGTCGTAGCAGCGCCAGTGACGGCGAAATTGAACGTATTAACGAGCGCGGTATAGCGCGGATCGTGAAGTTTTTGCGCGAGCCCTGACGCCGCGGTCCCGCCATTGAGGACCTTTGTGATCAGAGCCTTGGCATAGGCCATGTCCTGCAAGCCGAAAGCCGTCATCACATAATTATAGAGCTGCGAATTGCCGACGAGCTGCTTCGCTGAAGTGATTTTCCCGATATTGGCGAGAAAATCCTTCGTCGAACGCTCTGCCGTCGGCTGTTTCGCGGCATTGGCCAGTGATGTCGGGTAATCCCGCGTGATCACGTTATACAGTAGTGTGGCGGTGAGCATGGTGACCCCTTCCGCAGTATCTTTACCTGTCTAGACGCGGATCCCTTGCCTGAGCCTGACGCTATGGCGAGCGACGGGTATTTCGATCGCTGTGGATTTGACCGGTATTTGCCGAGTGAATTTAAGCTTCAGGCAAGGCTCTCAGCTTACGGCTGAGCCTTCGTAGCGGAAGGAGCCGGAATTTTGAGTTTTCTGATCGGCACCATCATAGCAGTGGGCGCCATCATCGGCAGTTATGCCGCGGAGGGTGGGCATCTATCCGTCATTTGGCAACCGTTCGAATATTTGATGATCGCGGGCGCCGCGCTCGGTACATTTGTGGTCGCCAATTCTCTCTCAACCATAAAGGATACGGGCCGGGCGGTGGTGGACGGGATTGTGGGCCGTATGCCCAGCCAGCGTGATTATCTCGACGTTTTGGGTATCCTCTATGCGCTGATGCGAGAATTGCGCGGCAAGGCTCGCAACGAGGTGGAGACGCATGTCGACAATCCAGACGAATCGGAAATCTTCAAGAATTTTCCAAATGTCCTCAAAGATCGGGTTTTGACGTCTTTCATCTGCGATTACGTTCGTCTGCTCATCGTTGGTAATGCCAAGACGCATGAAATCGAGTCGCTGATGGATGAAGAGATGGAAACCATCACGCATGACCGGCTGAAGCCCTATCATTCGCTGATGGCTGTGAGCGACGCCATGCCTGCGCTCGGCATTGTCGCGGCGGTGCTCGGCGTTATCAAGGCGATGGGCTCGCTGAATCAATCGCCGGAGCTTCTCGGCGGGCTTATCGGGTCGGCGCTGGTGGGCACTTTTGGCGGCATTCTCCTGTCCTATGGATTCGTCTCGCCACTCGCTCAGAAGATCAAAGTGACGCGCGAGAAACATTTGCGCGCCTATTTCATCGTCAAGCAAACGTTGCTCGCCTTCATGAATGGGGCCATGCCGCAGATCGCCTTGGAGCATGGGCGCAAGACGATTTC
>DAIESR010000067.1 GCA_027346205.1 Beijerinckiaceae bacterium | reverse complement strand
ACGATGATTCGCAATTGCGCGGGAGTTCGGCCTGGGGCGGCAATTTCCTCCATATGAACACGGGCGCATTCTTCATCGCGGAATTGCAATATGCCATCAACCAGCCCGCTACTGGAGATGAAAGCAAGAACCCTCCTTCGGCGGATCTGCCGGGCGTCTACAAGCTCGGTGCATGGTTCGACACGGCAGGCTTCCCGAGCCGGAGATTCGATACCGCCGGCCTGCCGCTGGCCGATCCCCCGAGCAATGGCATAGCGCAGACGCTGCGGAACAATTTCAGCGTCTATGCCCTGATGGATCAGATGTTCTGGCGCCCGAGCGCCGAGAGCCCGCAGGCGCTCAGCGTCTTCGCCCACATCATGGCCGCGCCCGGCGACCGCAATCTGATCAGCCTCAGCGTCAATGGCGGCATCGCCTTGAAGGCGCCCCTGCCCGGCCGCGATGACGATATGATGGGCCTAGGTTTCGGCATTGCGCAAGTCAGCGCCGCCGCCAGCGGATTTAGCCGGGACATGATCTTTTTCAGCGGTACCGCAATGCCGGTGCGCTCCACCGAGGTCGTCGTCGAAGCGACCTATCAATATCACGCCGCGCCCTGGTGGCAGCTCCAGCCGGATTTTCAATTTGTGATCCGCCCCGGCGGCGGCATCCCCGATCCAAACAATCCCACCCATCGCCTGGGCAACGAAGCCGTCTTCGGCCTGCGCAGCGTCGTCAGCTTCTGAGGCAAACACTCATTTTGCGCCCAGCGCGGCAGCCTGGCTCCACTCGGCCTAGAGCATCGACCCGCAGCCGGTTCCCACCTGTGGGAACCGGCTGCGGGTGCATCAAATCTCATAATTGCCCGGAATGCGACCGTCATAAAGTCAGAAGCAGCGGCGCCGCGCGTAAAAAGCAAGCGGTTTTGCCCCATCAGGCTTGCCGTCACAAAAATTCGCTATAAACCACGGCATTCTGACGGCGCGATTTTCGTCCTTCGTGCCCGCTTCCGACCCACATCACACTGCCTGGAACTTCGCACTCAAGAAAAGGAGATGCCGATGCGACGGCTCCGCCGCTGCAAGATCATCGCAACTTTGGGGCCCGCATCGTCCGACCGCGCCGTCCTCGCCGAGCTGTTTCGCGTTGGCGTAGACGTCTTTCGAATCAACATGAGCCATGCGAGCCATGACGACATGCGCGAGCGCGTGCGCATGATTCGCTCGCTCGAAGCCGAATTCGGCCGGCCGATCGGCATCCTTCTCGACTTGCAGGGGCCGAAGCTCAGGGTTGGAACCTTTACCGATGGCGCAGTGCAGCTGGCGCGCGGCGCGCATTTCGTGCTGGATTCAGACCCCGCGCCCGGCGACAGCACCCGGGTGCATCTGCCGCATCCGGAAATCCTGCGGGCCTTGCAGCCCGGCCATACGGTTTTGATCGATGACGGCAAGGTCCGTCTCCACATTGTCGAAGCGCATCCGCAAAAGGCAGTGGCGGTCGTCGATGTCGCCGGCACGATCTCGAACCGCAAGGGCGTGAGCCTGCCCGACACGGAGATCTCCGTGTCGTCCATGACGGAAAAAGACCGCGTCGATCTCGACGCCGGATTGAACGAGGGTGTCGATTGGGTCGCGGTCTCCTTCGTGCAGCGCGCCGATGATGTCGCGGAAGTGAAGAAGGTCGTGCGTGGGCGCGCCTTCGTTATGGCGAAGATCGAGAAGCCCCAAGCTATCTCGCGGCTCGAAGAGATTATCGAGATTTCCGACGGGCTCATGGTGGCGCGTGGCGATCTCGGCGTCGAAATGCCGCTCGAAAAAGTTCCGGGTCTGCAAAAGCGGATGACCCGCATGTCGCGGCGCCTCGGCAAGCCGGTCGTCGTCGCGACGCAAATGCTCGAATCGATGATCACGCTTCCGGTGCCGACGCGCGCTGAAGTGTCCGATGTCGCGACCGCCGTTTTCGAAGGCGCCGATGCGATCATGCTCTCGGCCGAGAGCGCCTCGGGCCGCTATCCTATCGAAGCGGTGACCACGATGAACAAGATTGCCGAAGAGGTCGAGCAGGATGCCTATTATCGTTCGATCATCAATGCCCAGCGCCCAGCGCCGGAAGCGACCGGCGCGGACGCCATCGCCTCCGCCGCCCGCGATGTCGCCGAAACGCTCGATCTCAAGGCCATCGTCGCCTGGACGTCCTCCGGCTCGACAGCTTTGCGCATTGCACGCGAACGCCCGGAATCGCCCATTCTCGCGCTGACGCCCAATCATGAGACGGCCTGCCGTCTCGCCATCGTCTGGGGTGTCCATGCCCTCATCACCGAGGACGCGCAGGATGTCGACGACATGGCGAGCCGTGCCTGCGCCAACGCACGGACCGAGGGCTTCGCGGCAATCGGTGAGCGCGTGATCATCGTCGCCGGCGTCCCCTTCGGAACGCCCGGCGCGACCAATATGGTCAGGATCGCCTATATCGACAGCAAGGCCGAATGATCGACTCTCGGTCGAACAAATAGAGCATCAGTCCCGCAGCCGGGCGCCGGCTGCGGGACAAATCTGCTGCGAAACAAAAGGTAAGAAACAGAAGGCAAGCGCGGCAGCGCTGCTGGCTAATATCGAACTTTTGCCCGACGCATGGGAACGATTCGAAAAGGCCGTCGGCCAGGTCGCCAAGGCGCCTCCACAACATCGCGCGACGAAGGCGCCAGCGGCCGTGGTGATAGAACCAAAGCCACGAGCGCAAGAGCAGAGCAAAGAAGGCCGCTAGGTGTGGAACCTCAACAGGTTG
>DAIESR010000064.1 GCA_027346205.1 Beijerinckiaceae bacterium | reverse complement strand
AGCGGCGTTCTGATCTCATGGCTCATGGTGGCCAGGAAGGCTGATTTCGCCCGCGCCGCTTCCTCCGCCGCCTCCTTGGCATGGGAGATTTCGCTGATGTCCGTATAGGTTTGGACATAGCCCCCATTGGGCAGCGGCTCGGTCCGAACTTCCAGAACCGTGCCATTGGGCCGCCGGCGAATGTAGGATCTCTTGAGGCTGCCAATGCCCTTTAGGAAATAGTTGCGGACCACTTCCGGCATCAAGGACCCGTCCGGGCCGAATTCGCCGTTTTCCATTTGCGCGCGAAAGACGTCCTTGGCTGAGGCCGGCAGTTGGAATTTGTTACGATCGACGCCGGCGTATTCCAACGCTCGTTTGTTCCAGATCAGGATTCGCCCAGCCGGGTCCACCATCGCAAGACCCTGATTGAGATGATCCAGCGTGAGCTCCAGCAGGGCGAAGTTTTCGATATACATCGCCTCGCGCGAGACGGCTCCGCGCCGAAGGAGCGTCCATCTCTGGTTCAAAGCCGCCAAAGGCCGGCGAAGCACGTCTTGCAGCGTGCTGAAAGCGCGATAGGCAACGGCAGCGGACAAGCTCATGCGCAATTTCGTCGATTTGCAACAAGTCTAGATGCCATTTTGCAATGGCTGCTCGATTGCCACGCTATCTGACACCCGCGAAAGAGCTGTTAATGAACCTTGTGAATTTTCGGCAGTGAATTAACCGTCCGTAGACGCATCACCCTCTTGGGCGGGAACAGAATCTTTTCTCACATATTAACCTTAATCAAAGGATAAACTTTTATCTAATGTATTATTTTTATATTAACCCTTGCAATGGCTCTCACCATGCGGAAGGTCCCATGCGTTCCGAAACTATTGTGGCTGCATCGAGCTTTGCAGCCAATGTCGATCATCTCTTGGAGTCGTTAGAATATCGTACCATAGAAACGGACGCCGATCTCGATGCTGTGTTCCAGTTGCGATATGCCGCTTATCTGAAGGAAGGTGCTATCTCTCCTAACGAAAGCCGACGATTGGTCGATCGTTTCGATGCCCTCGATAATGCGGTCAACATTGGAGTGTTTCGCGGAGACAATCTGGTTGCCGCGATACGGCTCCATTTTCTGTCGAAGCCGGATGATGTCTCGCCATCGATGGCGGCGTTCCCTGACGTACTTGGTCCTTATCTCAATGCGGGCAAACGCATGGTCGATCCGAACCGATTCGTGGTCGATTATGAAACGGCTCGCAAATTTCCCCATCTCGCCTATGTGACCATGCGTCTTTCGGTGATCGCGAGCGCCTACTATGCAGCGCATGTCGCGATCGCCTCCATCCGGGTCGAACACCAAGCTTTCTATAAACGGACTTTCTTTGCGACGCCGGCAGCCGCGCCCAGGCCCTACCCTGGCTTAACCAAGAACCTTTGCCTGATGCTTGTCGATTACGAGAAGGATCAGCATCGAATCGTCGAGCGCAGCCCATTCTATGCGTCGACCCGGGCCGAACAGCAGCGCTTGTTCGGCAAGATCAAAATCGATCGCAAGCTGGAAGCAGCGGCATAGGCGCCGATCCGATCAGCAGCCACCGGACGCTGACTGCGGCTGCCGCCATTCGCTACGATCGAGCGCGGAAGCCGCGCGGGCGAATTCGGCTTCGAGGCGCGTCACGCATTCGGCACCCTTCGCGGCGAGTTCATACGCATTCAGTGCCCGCCAGGCGAGGCACATTTTATAGAGCCCCGTGGCTCCCACATTCCCGGCGCAACTGCGCAACGCATGGATGTGATCGTGGAACATGTCGGTGTCGCCGGCTGTCGCCGAAGCCGAGAGATCGGGCAACAGGTGCGAGGCATCCGCGACGAATTGGCTGATCACATCTTTGATGAAGCTTTCGCCGCCAAGTTTTTCGAGGTCGCACAGCACACGGCGATCGATGGCCGGACCGAGCGTCACGTCTTCGACGCCGGGCGGAGGCTCCGGAGGCGCGAGAGGCGAAGCGCCAATGAGGCAGGCGTTCGAGGTTCCTCCGAGTGAGGAATTGATAGCCTCGATCAATTCGGTCGGTTCGATTGGCTTGCTGATGCAGCCGTCGAGTCCGGCATCGATCCAAGCCGAAAGTCTTTGCGCGGTCATCTCACCGATCAAGCCGAGGATCGGGAGGTGTTGTCGGCCGACCGATCCGAAGCGATAGAGATTTGTCACCTCCATCGCATTCATTCCCGGTAGATCGGCGTCGAGCAAGGCGAGATCGAAGCGCTGATTGAGAAGAGCGTCGAGCGCCGCATGGCCTTCGGCGACATGCTGCACCCGATAGCCTTCCTTTTCGAGAATCTTGCCGATCACGTGGCCCACGGTGCGATTGTCCTCGGCGACGAGAACGCTCCCGCAGGTTGGGCAGACGGGTGGCGAGATGGTGAAGTCGACATGTGGCATGTTCATCTCACGCAATTTTCGCCATCCCGGAATTGTTGCGAATAAGCTCGACGAAGCGCTTGGCCGGCATCGGGCGACCAAATAGAAAGCCTTGGACTTCGTCGCATCCTTCGCTTCGCAGCCGCGCCAGTTGATTTTCAGTTTCCACGCCCTCGGCGACAACGGCAATGTTCAAGCTATGGCCAAGCATGATGATCGCGCGCACGATCGCCTCATCATTGGGGTCATCGGCCATGTTGCGAATGAAGCTCTGATCGATCTTGAGACGGCTGACCGGGAATCGCTTGACATAGCCGAAGGACGAATAGCCGGTGCCAAAATCATCGA
>DAIESR010000544.1 GCA_027346205.1 Beijerinckiaceae bacterium | reverse complement strand
AGGGGTCAGAAACACCGTCATCGGCCAGCCGCCGCGCTCGCCAAAGGCATGCAGCGCCGACATATAGATATGATCGATATCGGGCCTTTCCTCACGATCGACCTTGATGTTCACGAAAAGCTCGTTCATCACCGCCGCGGTATCCGGATCTTCGAAGCTCTCATGCGCCATGACATGGCACCAATGGCAGGCGGCATAGCCGACCGAGAGCAGAATTGGCTTGTTCGCCTCCTGCGCCTCGCGCAATGCTGCATCGCTCCACACGCGCCAATGGACAGGGTTATCCGCATGCTGCAGCAAATAGGGGCTCGCGGCTCGGCCGAGTTCGTTCGATGACATGATAAGATCCCGGATGAAGGCGGAAAGGCTGACGCCTGAAGACGATTTGCATGCATCGGCCGCAAGTTCCACGCCAATATGACCATCGATACGATTTTTGCTCTTTCTTCGGGTTTCGGCCGCGCCGCTCTCGCCGTACTACGGCTCAGCGGCCCGCATGTTCGCGATATTCTCTTGGCAATGCTCGGCGAAGTGCCTGCGCCGAGGCACGCAACTCTGGCCGCTTTCAAAAATGCGAGTTCGGGCGAGATCATCGATCGCGGGCTTGCTCTCTTCTTTCCCGCGCCGGCGAGCTTCACAGGCGAGGATTGCGCGGAATTCCATTGTCATGGCGGACCGGCGGTCGTTGCGGCCATGCTGCGCACTCTTGAAAGTTTTAAAGGCGTCCGGCCGGCGGAGGCCGGGGAGTTCGCGCGCCGGGCTTTCGAGAATGGCAAGTTCGATCTCACCGAAGTTGAAGGCTTGGCTGATCTCATCGACGCCGAGACGGAGGCGCAGCGCCGCCAGGCTCTGCGGCAGACGCAAGGCGAACTTGGCCGCAAAGTCGGGGAATGGCGAAAGCTTCTGTTGGATGCTTCCGCGCATATCGAGGCGGAAATCGATTTCGGCGAGGAAGCCGATGTATCGGCGCTCGTGCGGCAGGAGATCCTCGGCACTATTGCCTCTCTCGCCGACGCATTGCGGACGGAACTCGCCGCTGCCGGCGCCGGTGAAAGGCTGCGTGAAGGGCTGGTTGTCGTTATCGCCGGTCCGCCCAATGCGGGGAAATCGACGCTGCTCAACGCCTTGGCGCGGCGGGAGGCGGCGATTGTCTCTCCCGTTCCCGGGACGACCCGCGATGCGATCGAAGTTCATCTCGATTTGGCCGGCCTGCCGCTGACCTTGATCGACACGGCCGGTCTCAGAGACTCGGAAGATCCCGTCGAGGCGATCGGGATCGAGCGGACCAAGGTCAGAGCCGCGCAAGCCGATCTCATCCTCTGGCTTTCGGTTGCTGCGGCGCCGGAAGCTCCGGCCGCATTCGGGGAGGGAATCGAGATCTGGCCTGTTTTCACGAAAATGGATCTGGTCGAAAGAACGGGGCTACAGGCTGAACTTGGCAGCCGCGATGGATTTTCGCTCAGTGCGGCAACGGGCGAGAATATGGATCTGCTGCTCGCGCGACTCACGGAATTTGCGAAATCCGCGACCGGCGGTGGACAGGGTGCGCTCCTCACGCGCGAGCGCCATCGCCGGTCCATGGCAGCGGCGCTCGTGGCGCTTGAAAAGGCGCAGGATGAGCATCTCCGCGAGACGCCTGAGCTTTTGGCCGAGGATTTGCGCTGCGCGATCAGGGCGCTGGAAAGCTTGATCGGTAAAATCGATGTCGAAGATGTGTTGGACGAAATATTCAGCCGATTTTGCATTGGGAAATGATATGTTTCACGTGAAACAGAACACATGATAGTAAGAGCGCAAATCAGTATTTAGCGTCAAGCCCGGCCATGACGTGCACCCAAATCCGTGCATGTTCGGTAAGGAATAATGGTTCTCGGCAGACAGAGCTTCGATGTGATCGTCGTCGGTGGTGGCCATGCCGGCTGCGAAGCCGCGGCCGCCGCTGCGCGCATGGGTGCCGCGACGGCTTTGGTCACGCTTTCGAT
>DAIESR010000063.1 GCA_027346205.1 Beijerinckiaceae bacterium | reverse complement strand
ATCTGCATCACGTGGCAGAGTCGCATTGATCTTGCCCCAATTCACATAGGGGCCGAAACGGCCAGCCTTGATCGTGACCTTGCCACCCTGCGGATGCTCGCCGAGTTCGCGGCTCGCGGCGGAGGCCTGCGCGCCGAAGCGTCGGCCGGACAGACCGCTCTCCTTGGCGACAATGAGATCGATCGCGCGATTGCCGCCGATCTCCAGAATATCCTCGTCTTTGCCGATGTTGGCGTAAGTCTTTCCGTGCTGGACATAGGGACCGAAACGGCCGATGCCGGCCAAGATAGGTTCCTTGCTTTCCGGATGCCGTGCGACCTCGCGTGGCAGGGAGAGCAATCCGATCGCCTGTTCGAACGTCAGCTCGGCCACGGACATGGTTTTCGGGACGGAAGCGCGTTTCGGCTTGCCGCCCGCTTCGCCTTCGCCTTGCTGCACATAGGCGCCGAAGCGGCCGTCGCGCAGCGAGATCTCGTCGCCGGTCGCTGGGTCGATGCCGAGCAGTTTGACGCCCGGCTGCTCGCCGCCTTCGACGCCGGCTTTTTCTGCCCCGGCGCTCGCCAAGGTCCGGGTGAATTTGCAGGTCGGATAGTTTGAGCAGCCGATGAAGGCGCCGAACTTGCTGAGCTTCAAGGACAGGAGTCCGTCACCGCAGGAAGGGCAGGCGCGGGGATTGGAGCCGTCCTCCTTCTGCGGAAATATATGCGGACCGAGCAGCTCGTTGAGACTGTCGAGGACCTGGGTCGTCCGTAGGTCCTTAGTGCCGGCGAGCGCGCTCGAGAAATCGGTCCAGAAATCACGCAGCACCTGCTTCCAATCGATCTCGTGATTGGACACGCGGTCGAGCTTTTCTTCGAGATCGGCGGTGAAATCATAGCCGACATAGCGGGTGAAGAAGCTCTCGAGAAAGGCCGTGACGAGACGGCCTTTGTCTTCGGGGTAAAGCCGCTTCTTGTCGAGCCGCACATAGCCGCGATCTTTCAACACGGCCAGTGTCGAGGCATAGGTCGAGGGTCGGCCGATGCCGACCTCTTCCATCCGCTTGATGAGCGTCGCCTCGGTGAAGCGCGGCGGCGGCTCAGTGAAATGCTGGGTCGCGTCGATTTTCTTTTTGGTCAGGCTCTCGCCTTTTTGCATCGGCGGCAGGCGGCCGGCCTCATCATCCTCTTCGTCGTCGCGGCCTTCCTGATAGAGCTTCAAGAAGCCGTCGAAACGAATGACTTGGCCGGTGGCGCGCAGATTGAGATTTCTTGCGCCGGTTTCCGCGCGGATATCGACGGTCGTGCGTTCGAGATCGGCCGATTCCATCTGGCTTGCAATGGTGCGGGTCCAGATCAATTCATAGAGCCGCGCTTCGTCGCGTTCGAGAGTGCGGACGATGGAGGCGGGTAGCCGGCCGAGATCGGTCGGCCGGATCGCCTCGTGGGCTTCCTGCGCATTCTTGGCTTTCACGAGATATTTGCGTGGTGCCTTCGGCACATAGGCGGCGCCGAATTGCGCGCCGATGACCGTGCGCGCCTTGGTGATCGCCTCGGGCGCCATATCGACGCCATCGGTTCGCATATAGGTGATGAGGCCGACCGTCTCGCCACCCACATCGACACCTTCGTAGAGGCGCTGGGCGATCTGCATGGTGCGGGCGGGGGCTAGGCCCAACTTGCGCGAGGCCTCCTGCTGCAAGGTCGATGTCGTGAAAGGTGCGGCCGGATGTCTCTTGGCTGGCTTCGCCTCGATATTCGTGACGGAAAATTTGGCGCGTTCGAGCGCTTGTTTGAAGTCCTCGGCCGCGGCGCCAGTGCCGATATCGAGACGGGTAAGCTTTTCGCCATCGGCGCCGACGAGTCGCGCGATGAAAGGAGCCCTGGCAGCGGTTTCAAGATGCGCAACGATCGACCAATATTCCTGGGTGACGAATTTCTCAATATCGAGCTCGCGGTCGCAGACGAGACGCAGCGAGACCGATTGGACGCGCCCGGCCGAGCGCGCGCCGGGCAGCTTGCGCCAGAGGACCGGCGAAAGATTGAAGCCGACGAGATAGTCGAGCGCGCGGCGGGCGAGATAGGCATCGACCAGCGCGGCATCGATCTCGCGCGGATGCTTCATCGCGTCGAGCACTTCGGATTTGGTGATCGCGTTGAAGACGACGCGCTCGACAGGCTTGTCCTTGAGGAGCTTTTTTGCCTTCAGAATCTCGAGCACGTGCCAGGAAATGGCTTCGCCTTCGCGATCCGGGTCGGTGGCGAGAATGATTCGCTCGGCCGATTTGGCGGCTTGGGCAATGTCGCTCAGTCGTTTCGCTGCCTTGGAGTCGACTTCCCATAGCATGGCGAAATCGGCCTCCGGGTCCACCGATCCATCCTTGGCCGGTAGATCCCGCACATGTCCGAAAGACGCGATCACTTCATAGTCGCGACCGAGATATTTATTGATCGTCTTGGCCTTGGCAGGCGATTCGACGATGACGAGATACATAGAATTCCGGATCCTCATGCTCCAGCGATGCGGCTGCGCTACGCCTTTTCGCGCATAAGTTCCGCTGTTGCTGGCTAGTCTATGAAGCCTGCGACCAAACCGGCGGCGGAGCTTCTTGTTTCAAGGCTTCTTGTTTCAAAGAGACTCCCCCACGAGACCGCAGCGGAATCGCATGACGCATACGAGACGAGGGCAGGCAATCCAAATCTCTTTGGCCGGGCAGGGCGGACACGCGCGGAAAGTTTCGTGAAGACGGCGTGTGAGGGTGAAGCCTTAGTCAATTGCGCCATATGGGCCAAACCGCCTCATGTTGCAAGGGTGGTCCCCCTCGAGACGGATGACGATGGTCTCTCCAAGCTGGTTGCCGGCTCTGATAAAGCCAGAAATTCATGTTTAATATCAAAGTTATAGGTGAATATTGTTATTCCCAGATAAAAATAGGCGTGAGAGAAAAGTGCTGCGTCCTCCGGCGCTTTGGCCCAAATTTGTCTGCCACCGGTGGATGCAAGCGCAAGCGAGTTGTGGATAGCGATGCAGTCAGGGTCTTGCGGAACGGATGAATTCACTCCATAGAGCCGCTTTAATGTCTCATCTGCGGCCCATTTTGCGA
>DAIESR010000493.1 GCA_027346205.1 Beijerinckiaceae bacterium | reverse complement strand
TCGCGCGGACCACGCCGGCACAAAAGCCGCGCGGCTGAGCCAAAATGACTTTCATGCGTATCCCCAAACCCGGACTTATAGAGGCCGCGAGAGTGGCAAACCGCGACGTAGCGCCAAATTTATCGGCTGGCCGAAAGCTATTATGGATGGCAATGGCATTGTCAAATGGCTCCCAGGACCAAGCAAGCATGTCTCATACCGCATGTGATCGGCCTTCCGACGCAGGCATTGCACCAAGCTTTGCACTCGGCATCCGCCACTCAGACCGCCTATACACTATGGTGCAAACGCGGCTTACACCGCAGGATTCGCGCCGGCTGCACCGAAACGGCAAAACCAGCCGCGGCAAGGATGAGATCTTAGTTTTAAATCTTGGAGAAGCTTCAAGACGTGTTTTATGGCACAATTTTGCCATCAGGAATCTATTCATAACCTTAATGGAAGAGGCTCAGATAAATTGTTACCAGGCAATATCTTATTATTACGATGCAGCTATCTATTGCGATGCTGCCATCTCTTGGCGCGCGTATAAGGCATGACAGACGCATCGCCGCCCCCCGCGCCACAAGGCGCGATCAGCAAAGCCATTCTGCTCATGGTCGATCTTTGCGTCCGATACGCATGGATCGTGCTCATCATCGCCACCCTCACGACGGTTGCGAGCGCCTATTACGCCGCCAAGCATTTCGCCATCAATACCGACACCAATGAGTTTCTCTCCGCCAAACTGCCATGGCGGCAGCGCTTGATCGCCTTGGACAAGGCCTTCCCACAGCGGATGGACGAGATTCTCGTCGTGGTTAATGGCGCAACGCCGGAACTTGCCGAGAGCTCAACGGCCGAACTCGCGAAGAAATTGGCAACGCGGAAAGACCTCTTCAAATCCGTCGAGCGGCCGGATGGCGGCTCCTATTTCAATCGCAACGCTCTCCTCTTTCAGCCTGTAGCCGATGTATCGCGCACAGCGGATGGCTTGTTGCGCGCGCAGCCTTTCCTCGGGACGCTTGCGGCCGATCCAAGCCTGCGCGGAGTCATGGAGGCCTTTTCCTTCGTGACACGCGGCGTGCGCTCCAAGGCCGGTACTTTCGATGATTTCGATCGGCCGATGGTCGCGCTCTCGACAGCGCTCGAGGGAATTCTCTCCGGCCGTCCAACTTATTTTTCCTGGCGCACCCTGCTCACCGGCGAGAAGCCGAAACTGCAAGAGCTGCAGCGCTTTCTGTCGGTCAAGCCGGTGCTGGACTATGCGGCGCTACAGCCGGGCCGCGTGCCCTCCGATTTTATTCGCCAGAGCGCGCGCGAACTCGGTTTCGTGCCGGATAAAGGCGTGACGGTTCGGCTCACTGGGCCTGTCCCCTTGGCCGATGAAGAGTTCGCCACGGTCGAAGAGGGCTTCGGGCTCAACGGCACAATCATGAGCCTCGTCGTCCTCTTCATCATCTGGCGGGCCCTGCGATCATTCCGCATCGTTCTCGCGGTGGCGCTCAGCGTCGTGGTCGGGCTCGCGGCGACCGCAGCCGTCGGCCTGATGATGGTCAAAGCGCTCAATCTGATTTCGGTGGCCTTTGCCGTGCTTTTCGTCGGCATAGGCGTCGATTTCGGCATTCAATTCAGCGTGCGCTATCGCTCCGAGCGACATGAGGAGCCCGACATTCGCAAAGCGCTGCGGCGCGCGGCGACCAAGGCCGGCCGCCCCCTCGCGCTCGCAGCGGCCGCGACAACGGCAGGTTTCTATTCCTTCCTGCCGACTGATTATCTCGGTGTTTCGGAGCTGGGGCTGATCGCCGGCACAGGCATGATCATCGCCTTCATCACGTCGATCTCGGTTCTACCAGCCTTGCTCAGCGTATTTCGCTCGCCGGCCGAGCGCGAGACGATCGGCTACAAATTTCTCGCGCCGGTCGATGCTTTCCTCAGCAATCACCGCTATGCCATTGTCATCGGCACGCTGCTCGTCGCTTTGGCTGGCACGCCCTTGTTGATGCACCTCCATTTCGACTTCAATCCGCTCAATCTGCGCAGCCACAAGACGGAATCGGTGGCGACTCTGCTTGATCTCATGCGGCAGCACGACGCCCCCGTGAACCGCATCGAGATTCTCGCGCCCTCACTTGAGGCAACCACTCCGATCGTCGCCAAGCTGCAAAAATTGCCGGATGTCGCGCAAGTTCTCACGCTCGAGAGCATGGTGCCCGCCGACCAGGACAAGAAACTGCCGATCATCCAGAAGGCCGCGACCTATCTGCTGCCCCTGTTCGATCCGCAGCGCGTGCTTGCGCCGCCGACTCCGGCGGAAGACATCGCCGCGATGAACAAGGCGGCGGATCAATTTACGGCCGCCGCCGGCAATGATCCCAGCAAAGGCGCCGCCGACGCGCGCCATCTCGCCGATCTCATCCACAAACTGGTGGCTGCGTCACCGCAAACGCGCGAAGACGCGCGTGCCGTTCTGCTGCCCGGCCTGCATGTCACGCTCGATCTTCTTCACCAGGCACTGGAAGCGAAAAAGACCGGCCTCGATCAGATTCCTGCGCGCTTACGGCAAGATTGGATCAGCGCCGACGGACGGGCGCGCATCGAAGTCGCGCCGAAGGGCGATCCCAATGACAATAAATTCATGACTCAATTCGTCAATGAGGTGAGCAAGGTTGCACCGAACGCGACAGGCGAACCGATCGCCGTCCAGGAATCTAGCCGAACGATCATCAAGGCCTTTATCGAGGCCGGCATCTGGGCGCTGCTCTCGATCAGCATCCTGCTTTATATCGTCTTGCGGCGCATCGTCGACGTGCTGCTCACACTCGTTCCGCTGCTTCTCGCAGGACTCGTGACCTTGGAGATCACCGTTCTCATTCAGATGCCGCTCAATTTCGCGAATATCATCGCTTT
>DAIESR010000492.1 GCA_027346205.1 Beijerinckiaceae bacterium | reverse complement strand
CGCAAGGTCACATCGATCCGTGGATGATCGAGCGCCGCGGGCGGCATGATGGTGAAGCCGGTCACGCGGGCAGACGCATTGTCCCACAAAGGTACGGCGCCGAGATAGGCGAAGATCTGGGCCAGCTACTCGCCACCGGTGCGCATCGTCGCCGAGCCCCAGAGATCCATCACGATCCGGCGCGGCCAATCGCCGTGATCCTGAAGATGGCGTGCGAGGACGGCCTCAGCGCCACGACGTCCGATCTCCCAAGCGGTGCGGGTCGGAATGGCGCGCGGATCGATGGTGAAGAGATTGCGGCCCGTCGGCAGAACATCGAGCCGTCCCCGCGCTGGTGCTCCGGCAGGGCCTGGCGCGATGAATTTTCCATCGAGCGCCGCGATCAGCGATTGCCGTTCGCATGCGGGTGAGGCGTCGAGACGAGCGAGCGTCTCAGCATCGGCGTCGGTTCCGGCGATGATGCCGACGGCCGAGGTGGGGGCGCGGCCGAAGACATGCAGCCCATCGGAAATGCGCATGTCTTTGATGTCGCAAAGCCAGCCGTCGAGCCGGGCGAGCGCTTCGCTTGCCGGCAGATCGGCGGCACCGCAATCTTGCGCAAGGCCGGCTTGCGTGGCGCGGTCCAGAATGATTGCACCGAGCATGGCTGCGCGTTTGGGGTCCATCTCCTGCGCCGCCGCATATTCATCGAACAGAGCTTCAAAGGTGGCGAGATCGCCAAAATTCTCGACCTTGCCGAGCGGCGGCGTCAGATGGCTGATGATGACGGCTGCCGTCCGCCGCTTGGCTTGCGCCGCCTCGCCCGGATTGTTGACGATGAAAGGGTAGATCAAAGGCGTCGGGCCGAGCAGCGCTTCGGGTGCGCAGGCTTCCGACAGCGCCAGAGCCTTGCCGGGCAGCCATTCGAGTGTGCCATGCGTACCGAGCTGGATGATCGCATCGACGGATTCGACATGGCGCAGCCAGAGATAGAAGGCGATATAGCCATGGCAGGGTGGCAGCGCGGCGTCATGATAGCTCGCTTTGCGCATCTCGGCGCGGGCGCGATCCGGCTGGATGCCGACGAGCATTTTGCCGAGGCGCAGCGCGTGGAAGCGGAAGGCGTTACCGTCGCAGAGGGAATCATCTTCCGGCGCACCCCAGGCTTCGGTCACCGATGCGCGCAGCGTTGCGGGAAGGGCCGAGAAGGCCGCCGAATATTCGGCGAGCGGCCAAGATTCTTGGAGTGTGGATTCTTGGGGCGAGGATTCCGTAAGCTCGCGCATGAGCGCGTTAGGATCGGCGATGGAATCGACAGCATAATCTTCTCGCGCGAGCAGCGCTGTGATTTCGACGAGGCTTGCCGGCGTGTCGAGGCCGACGGCATAGCCGGCGCGGCCAGCCTTTGCAGGATAATCGGAGAGAATGCAGGCGAGTTTGCGCTGTGCCCGTGGCTTGCGGCGCAGCCGTGACCAGGCCAAAGCGAGATCGGCCACAAAGCTGATGCGCGATTGTTCTGGCCGATGCGCGAGCCTTGTGAATTCGAGCGACTCGCTGCGATCCGTCTCCTCCTTGAAGGAGATGGTACGCGTGATGATGCGGCCGTCGATTTCCGGCAACACGACATTCATCGCGATGTCGGTCGCGCCAAGTCCGCGCGGATCGTCTTGCCAGGCCGCGTGGCTGCTGCCGGCATGGATCAATTGAAGGATCGGCGCATTGGCAATTTCGAGCGGGCTTGTCTCTGCATCGGTTCGCGCGGCGAAGCCCGTCGAATTGAGGATCACATCAGGGTGCTCGCGCACCAAAAAATCTTGCAGCCATTGCGCCGCGTCGCGATCCTTGAGGCTCGTCACATAGGCCGCGAGAACGCGTGCGCCTTTTTGCGCGAGTGCATCGGCGCAGGCGATAATGGGTGCCGTATCGCCAGCAAGAAGATAGGCGCGATAGAAGATGAGGACGGCGAGCAGTGCCTCAGCGGGGCCGGCGCGGCAGGCTGCGGGAAACAGGCCCGCCGCGGGCACGGAGGCGGGCAGAGGCAAGGGCGCGCTCACGCCGCGCAAATGCGCGCCGATCCAGCCGAAAAGGCGCCGGATATTGGCCTCTCCGCCGGCTTCGAATGTCGCCCAGATTTGTTCGAGCGTGTCGGACGGCAAGGTCGAGAACTCGTCGAGCCGTGGGTCGCGGCTCGCATCGCCCGGCACGAGCGCAAGCGCAAAGCCATATTTGCGCGCCGCCGCGGTAAGCTCTTCGGCACCATAGCGCCAATAATCGAGCCCGCCGAGTAGCCGCACCAGCACGAAGCGCAC
>DAIESR010000483.1 GCA_027346205.1 Beijerinckiaceae bacterium | reverse complement strand
CAAGATCCTCGTGCCGGAAGGTACAGCCGACGTGCCCGTCAATGATGTGATCGCAGTGATCGCCAGCGAAGGCGAGGACGCGAAAGCGGTTGCTGTTCCAGCGAAGGCGCCGGCAACATCTGCATCACACAATGTTTCTCCCGCCAAACCCGCGCCCGCTTCATCCGCACCCACCGAGCCGCAACCAGCGCCCGCGCTGAGCGTCGTGTCACAGGCGTCGAGCGGCGCGGCGCCGCAACGCCTTTTTGCTTCGCCTCTGGCGCGCCGCATCGCCAAGCAGGGTGGGCTGGATTTGACGCTCATTGCAGGCTCTGGCCCGCATGGCCGCATCGTCGAGCGCGACGTGACGGCGGCGCTCGCCGCCAAGCCCGTTGGTGGACAAGCTGCGCTCGCCCCGCTGATCCCGCCGTCAATGGCCGAAGCGGCGATCAAGAGCTATTTTGTACCGGGGACCTATGACGAGGTTCCGCATGACAATATGCGCCGGACGATCGCAAGGCGCCTCGGCGAAGCGAATCAGGCGATCCCGCAGTTCTTTCTTACCGTCGATTGCGAAATCGACGCGCTGTTGAAATTGCGCGAGGACGTCAACAGAGCCGCGCCGAAAGCGAAGGATGGAACGCCAACCTATAAGGTTTCCGTCAACGACATGGTCATCAAGGCCTTAGCGCTGGCGCTCGTTTCCGTGCCCGGAGCTAATGTCACCTTCACCGAAAATGCGATGCTGCATCATCATCATGCGGATGTGGCCGTGGCTGTGGCGATTCCCGACGGGCTCATCACGCCGATCCTGCATGCCGCCGATACACTCAGCCTGTCGGCGATTTCCGGTGCGATGAAGGCGTTTTCCGCCCGCGCCAAGGCGCGCAAGCTGAAGCCGGAGGAATATCAAGGCGGCACCAGCGCCATCTCCAATCTCGGCATGTATGGGATCAAGGATTTCTGCGCCGTGATCAATCCGCCGCAATCCTCGATCCTCGCGATCGGCATGGGCGAGGAGCGCGCGATTGTCCGGAAAGGCCAGATCGTCATCGCCAATGTGATGAGCGTGACGATCACTTGCGATCATCGCGCCATGGATGGCGCTAAAGGCGCGGAGCTGATCTCCGCCTTCAAGCGCTACATCGAAAATCCTGTCGCGATGCTGGTGTGAGTGCAAAAGACAATGGCTGACCCCTACGACATCATCATCATCGGCGGCGGGCCGGGCGGCTATGTCGCGGCGATCCGCGCAGTCCAGCTCGGCATGAGGACGGCCGTCGTCGAGCGCGAGCATTTGGGCGGCATCTGTCTCAACTGGGGCTGCATCCCGACCAAGGCTCTGCTGCGTTCGGCCGAGATCTATCATTATGCTCAGCATGCTAAGGATTATGGCCTCACGATCGAAGGCAAAATCGGCTTCGATCCGGCGGCAATCGTAAAGAGATCGCGCGATATCTCGGGTCAGTTGAACTCCGGCGTCGGCTTTCTGCTCAAGAAGAACAAGGTCGATGTGATCTGGGGCGAGGCCAAGATCACCAAGGTTGGCGAAGTCACTGTGGCGGAATCGCAGAAGAAGGCGATGCAGCCGCAACATCCGGTGCCGAAAGGAATCCTTCCACCGGGTGTTTATCGAGCCAAGCATATTGTTGTTGCAACAGGCGCGCGGCCGCGCGTGCTGCCGG
>DAIESR010000475.1 GCA_027346205.1 Beijerinckiaceae bacterium | reverse complement strand
CCTCGCCGCAATCCATTTGGCCGCCTCCGTCATTTGGCTCAATTGAGGACACGCTCTAGACTTTTCCGATAAAGGATATGCTCTATCTATTTCAAATAGAGCCCCAATCTCGACCTTTTCGATCAGTCTCAGAGCGGCAGGCGCACGGTGGCGATGGCCATGGCGGCCATGCCTTCCTCACGGCCGGTGAAGCCGAGCTGCTCCGAGGTTGTCGCCTTGACCGCGATACGATCGACCGAAATGCCAATGATGGCGGCGAGGCTTTCACGGATCGCGTCGCGATGTGGACCAATCTTCGGCCTTTCGCAAATGATCGTCGCATCGATATGGGCGATCATGCCGCCACGCTCGTGCAGCCTTTGCACGGCGGCCTCAAGAAAGATGGAGGAAGCAGCGCCGCGCCATTGCGCCTCCGAGGGTGGAAAATGGCTGCCGATGTCGCCCTCGGCGATCGCGCCGAAGATGGCATCGGTGATCGCATGACTCAGCACGTCGGAGTCCGAATGGCCGAGCAGGCCATGGTCATGCGCGATCTTATGTCCGCCGAGCCAGACATGATCGCCGGGCCCGAACGCATGGACGTCGAAGCCCTGTCCCATGCGGATGTCGAGCAGATTGCCCATGAGCTTCGACTCGGCGAGATTGATATCTTCCGCGCTGGTGATTTTCATATTCTCCTGCTCGCCTTCGAAAATATGCACATCATGCCCGGCCCATTCGGCGATGGCGGCATCATCCGTGAGACCGGACTGGCCTTCTTGCTGCGCCTTGCGATGCGCCGCCAGAATGAGGTCGAAGCGGAAGGCCTGAGGAGTCTGGACCGTGCGCAAAGCGGCGCGTTGCGGTGTCGCAATGATCCGGTTTCCGCCGTCCACCTCCTTCACCGTATCTATGAGCGCCAGGCCAGGTACAGCCGCGCCATGCATCATCGCCGCAGCGCGGGCGCGGGCGATCAAAGCCGCGCTGGGAAAGGGCCGGGCGCCGGCGTGAATGAGAACGATCTCCGGCAGCGGCATATGTCGGGCCAGCGCTTCGAGCCCGAGCCGGACGCTGTCTTGGCGCATCTCGCCGCCATGGGCGGGCGCATGGAGCCGCGCGATATCCGCCACCGAAAGATGCTTGATCGCCTGTGCATAAAAATCGGCATCGTCGGGATGAATGACGGTGATCAGCCGCGCCTCCGGCGCCGCCTTCAACAGGGCCTCAAGCGTGTGTGCCAAGAGCGGGCGGCCTGCGATATTCCGATATTGCTTGGGATGTCCGGGACCCGCCCGCGAGCCGCGTCCCGCCGCCACGACCAAAATGGCCAGTTCACTCTTGTGGTTCATGATCGATTTGCCATAAATCCTGCCGGCGGCCCGCATTGGGAACAGGCCTTCTCCTGTCGCTTTAACGAGCCCGCGTCAATTTTTCCAATGCCAAGCTTGGCGATAACCAAAATGTCACGGTTGCGGCGGCGCGGTAAGTGACTATAATTTGCGCATGAGCTTAGATGCACAAACTTTGAGCCGTCGCAACGACAGTGTCACTGTTGGGCCTCTGCAATTCCGTGGACGAGCCTTTCTTGCGCCAATGGCGGGCGTAACGGATATCGGCATGCGTCGGATTGCCATGCGTTTTGGTGCGGCACTGACGGTTTCGGAAATGTTGGATGCCGAGTTTTACGTCAGCGGGGATCGTGAAGCTGCGATCCGCGGCGCGGGGGAGGGAATTACGCTTCATATCGTGCAAATTGCCGGCTGCGCACCTGGTCCATTGGGAGAGGCGGCACGGCTCGCGGAGGCTGCGGGCGCTGCCATGATCGACATCAATATGGGATGTCCGGCAAAACGCGTGACGGGCGGTGTGGCGGGCGCGGCCTTGATGCGCGATCTCGATCTCGCGACACGCCTCGTGCGATCCGTCATCGGCGCCGTTAAAATTCCTGTTTCATTGAAGATGCGACTCGGCTGGGATGAAAGCACGATGAACGCGCCAGAGCTTGCGCGCCGCGCCGAGGCTGAAGGCATTGCCATGCTGACGGTTCATGGTCGGACGCGCTCTCAATTTTATCGCGGCAAGGCGGATTGGGCGGCAATTCGCAACGTGCGGCAGGCTGTTTCGATTTCGGTCGTGGCCAATGGCGATTGTACCAGCGCTGTGGACGCGGCGGCGATGCTCGAAGCTTCGGGCGCCGATGCGGTCATGATCGGCCGCGCTGCTGTCGGACGTCCCTGGCTCGTCGGGCAAATTGCCGATGCTTTGACGGACGGGCGGATGCCGTCTGAGCCCGATGCTACGCTTCGGCAGGAGGCCGCACGCGAGCATTACAAGACGCTCCTCTCGCTCTTCGGCAAAGAGAAGGGGCTGCGCCATGCGCGCAAGCATCTCGACGGCTATGCGCGTGGATCTGCGCATCCCAATGCCGCTGCTCTGCGGGCGCGCCTCGTCACGAGCGAAAATCCGACCGAGGTCGAAGCGTTGCTCACCACGCTTTTGGCCACAGAACCTGTGGCGGGGACCGCATGAGCAGAACAATCATCACCACTTCGCCCGACGAGCCGTTGCTCTTGCGTGACGAGCCCCGCAAATCCGCGCATGCTGAAACGAGCTTTTGCGCCGACCCCGCTCAGCTTCTCAACGCTTTGCCACATCCCATCCTGGCTGTCGGTGCGGATGGTTTCGTCTTGGAAGCCAATCTGGCGGCGGAGATCTTCTTCGGCAGCAGCCGCTCCATCCTGCTGCAGCAGACGCTGCCCAATCTCCTCCCCTTCGGCTCGGTTCTGCTTTCGCTTGTCGAGCAGGTGATGCGCAGCGGCGCAGCGATCAATGAATATCGCGTCGATCTCGGTGTGCCACGCCTCGACACGGAGAAAATGGTCGATCTGTTCGTTACGCCTATGTCCGATTCCTGCGAGGGCGTCATCGTCATGCTGCAGGAGCGGACCATGGCGGAGAAGATGGACCGGCAGCTCACCCATCGCGGTGCAGCGCGCTCCGTCTCGGCCATGGCCTCCATGCTCGGCCATGAGATCAAGAATCCCCTGTCCGGCATTCGTGGCGCTGCGCAATTGCTCGAGCAGGAGGTCAGCGACGGCGACCGTGCCCTGACTCGTCTGATCTGCGAGGAGACGGATAGGATCGTCAAACTCGTCGACCGTATGGAAGCTTTTTCGGATGGGCGCCCGCTCGAACGCGAGAGCGTCAACATTCATTCGGTTCTCGACCACGTCAAGAAGGTGGCGCAAGCGGGTTTCGCGCGCCACATCAGATTTGTCGAAAACTATGATCCCTCATTGCCGCCTGTGCTGGCCAACCGCGATCAACTGGTGCAAACGTTTCTCAATCTCGTCAAAAACGCCGCCGAGGCGATTGGCGAAGGATGCAGCGACGGCGAGATCGGATTGTCGACGGCTTATCGGCCTGGGGTCAGGCTGAAGATCTCCACTTCAGATGTCCCCGTAAGCCTCCCACTGGAGTTTTGCGTGCGCGATAATGGTCCAGGTGTCCCGCCCGAAATCCAGCCACATCTGTTCGAACCATTTATAACAACAAAAGCTTCTGGCAGTGGCCTTGGACTTGCTTTAGTAGCTAAAATCATCGGCGACCATGGCGGAACGATCGAGTGCGATTCGCACCCGCATCGGACGACTTTTAGAGTGCTCATGCCAATGTATGCCTTGCGCGACGGCCGCAGCGCAAAGCCGAGGTGAGCGGGATTTGGCGCCAAAGGGCGCTCGGAGGTGCCTGGCGATGGGAGGAAATATCCTCGTAGCCGATGATGATGCCGCAATTCGAACCGTGTTGAGCCAAGCCCTTTCGCGTGCGGGTTATGAGGTGCGGACAACGGGCACCGCGGCCACGCTCTGGCGCTGGGTCCAGTCCGGCGATGGCGATCTTGTCATTACCGATGTGGTAATGCCCGACGACAATGCTTTCGAACTCCTGCCGCGCATGAAGAAGCTGCGGCCGGAATTGCCGATCATCGTCATGAGCGCGCAAAATACTTTCATGACGGCGATCAAGGCGTCCGAACGCGGCGCCTATGACTATTTGCCGAAGCCTTTCGATCTGCGCGAACTCGTGGCGATCGTCGGCCGCGCGATGAACGAGCCGAAGAACCGGGCAAAACTCGCCGCGCCGGCTGATCTCGAAGGCATGCCGCTCGTCGGCCGCTCGCCGGCGATGCAGGAGATCTATCGGGCGCTCGCCCGACTCATGCAGACCGACCTCACGGTGATGATCACCGGTGAATCGGGCACGGGCAAAGAACTCGTCGCCCGTGCACTGCATGATTATGGCAAGCGTAAGAAGGGTCCCTTCGTCGCGATCAATATGGCCGCGATTCCGCGCGACCTCATCGAAAGCGAATTGTTCGGCCATGAGAAAGGCGCCTTCACGGGCGCCAATCAACGTTCAGCCGGTCGTTTCGAGCAGGCCGAAGGCGGCACGCTGTTTCTCGATGAAATCGGCGATATGCCGATGGACGCGCAGACACGGCTTCTGCGCGTCCTGCAGCAAGGCGAATATACGACTGTCGGCGGGCGCACGCCGATCAAGACCAATGTCCGGATCATCGCCGCCACCAACAAGGATCTGCGCGGTCTGATCCAGCAGGGGCTGTTCCGCGAGGATTTGTACTTCCGCCTCAATGTCGTGCCGCTGCGCTTGCCGCCCTTGCGCGAACGCAGCGAGGACATCGCCGACCTCGTCCAGCATTTCTTCGGCGTGGCCGCTTCCGAGGGGCTCCCGCTCAAACATATTGAGGCTGCGGCGCTCGAACGGATGAAACGCCATCGTTGGCCGGGCAATATCCGTGAACTTGAGAATCTCGTGCGGCGCCTTGCGGCGCTCTATCCGCAGGAGGTGATCAGCGAAGCTCTGGTCGATACGGAACTTGCTGCGGATTCCGCACCGCTCCTGCCAGGCTTCGCGCAGCAACATATGGTGGAGACTTCGGGCGGCAAGGATGACGATCACGGTACCAGCCTCGCCTGCGCGGTGGAACGCCATCTTTCCGAACTCTTCAAGGCGCATGGCGACGGCCTACCGCCCCCCGGTCTTTATCATCGCGTCTTGCGAGAGTTGGAATATCCCCTCATTTCGGCAGTCCTGGCCGCAACCCGGGGCAATCAGATCAAGGCCGCCGAACTTCTCGGCCTCAACCGCAACACTTTGCGCAAGAAGGTGCGCGATCTCGACATCAGACTGATGCGCGCGCCGCAATGAGTGCGAACGTCTCGGTGATGCTCCCTCTGCATCCAGCAATGCTCCACGCCTGACTGCCACACGCGAGCCGGGCAGAAGACGTCAAGTTTCTTCCCGACGGTCATTCCAAGCTGAATGACCGTCGGCGCTTGCCGCTAGAGCCGAGTGTGATCGCGATCACAGACCCCGCCTCACGACATGAGCGAAGGTCGCTGAACACGATCAAGCAGGTTGTGGAGTTTACCTATCGAAAGGAGCAATATCATGAGCTACGCCAAAGGCCTAAGCCTCGCACTTGCGCTGGTAATGGTAAGCAGTGGCCTCAGCAATGCGTCCGCCGGACCCATCAAGAACAAGTTTAGTGGGATTACGCCGAAGACGTATATCGGCGGCATAAAGAACAAGATTTCAGGAGGGGGTTCGCCGAAGACGTTTACCAAGGGCGCATTAGCCGACGGCGGCGGCACTGTCTTTACGGTGGACAGGTTTGGGCGCATGCATCACAAGCCCGTGCCGACGAATTCACCGTTGTCGCCCGCCAGCCGATTCATGGACACTAGTAACCCGCAGACGCACTCGGTCGGAGGCCCTAGCCACTGGCTTTCGACAGGCACCGCATCCCAGCGTGCCCGCTGACGAGTTATCGCCTCGCCAGCTTCTCAAACTCTCGAAGGGGCTGGCGAGGCATTCTTGCTCTTCCACTCTATTTGCTTTGTCATGCTCTAGTCGGCCCCGGAAATGTCGCATTCTTGCAACAGCGTGCTCATTGCGCAACTCGACTGCTTGCCTTCTTGATCTTGTGCATGCGATCGAAAAATGGCGTGCAGA
>DAIESR010000048.1 GCA_027346205.1 Beijerinckiaceae bacterium | reverse complement strand
GGTTGGACGGGCGTGAAAATGGGCGCGCAGCGTCCCGTCACTTTCGGGCCGGATGAAATGGGCCGGTTGAAGGAGATCGTGCTGTCGGGCAGCTATCGCTATGCCGAAGGCGGCGCCTATCGTTTCGTGCCAGATTTTCCGGCGCGCTATATTGCCGATCTCACGAGCCGCAATCGGCTGCATCGGCCGCTCAAGGTCGTCGCTGCCTGCGGCAATGGCACGGCCGGCGCCTTTGCTCCCACGGTTCTCGCGAAACTCGGCTGCGAGGTGGTGTCGCTCGATACCGAGCTTGACTATACCTTCCCGCATTATAATCCCAATCCCGAAGATCTGAAGATGTTGCATGCCATGGCCGACAAAGTGCGTGAGAGCGGCGCCGATGTCGGGCTTGGCTTCGACGGGGATGGCGACCGTTGCGGCGTGGTCGATAATCGCGGCGAGGAAATCTTTGCCGATAAGATCGGCGTCATGCTGGCGCGCGATCTTTCGAAACTGCATCCGGGCGCGACCTTCGTCGTCGATGTCAAATCGACAGGCCTGTTCATGACCGATCCGGTGCTTTTGCAGAACGGGGCCAAGGCCGATTATTGGAAGACCGGCCATTCCTATATCAAGCGCCGTGTCACCGACCTCAAGGCGCTCGCCGGCTTCGAGAAATCCGGCCATTTCTTCTTCAATACGCCGATCGGCCGCGGCTATGACGACGGCCTCATGACCGCCATTCACGTTCTCGAAATGCTTGACCGCAACCCCACTAAGTCGATGGCGGATCTCTATGACGATCTGCCAAAGACCTGGGGTTCGCCGACCATGTCGCCGCATTGCCCCGATGAACGCAAATATGAAGTGGTCGAGCAAGTGCTCGCCAAGATCACATCCATGCAGGAGAAGGGCGAGCTTTTGACCGGTCAGCCGATCAGGGATCTCGTCACAGTGAATGGTGTGCGCGTGACTGTCGCCGATGGCACCTGGGGACTCGTGCGGGCCTCTTCGAACAAGCCGGAGCTGGTCGTCGTCGTCGAAAGCCCGGTGTCGGAAGCGCGCATGCGGGAGATGTTCGCAGCAGTCAATGCGATCTTGCGCGTACATCCGGAAGTCGGCGCTTATAATCAAACGATATAGCGCGTGGCAGCCTGTGCAATGGGCTGCTGCGCATGCCGAGTCACGCGGGCAGCTCTTCGTGCACATCGCATCGGAAGCAAGAAAAAGTCGTGACGTCCGCGGGCCGTGCCGCCGAGTTTCATAAAGCTGGACGGCCCGGTCGCGACTTTATTTCGCTTGGGCGTTATGCGCTTGGATCTGCGCTGCGACCTCGTTGAAATATTTCGGATCATCGCCGAGCCGCGCGGTCGGCTGGCAGCGCGGTGCGCAAGTATAGGATTGCCGCTCCATGCCGCGTTGGACGACAAGCGCATTGGAGCCCGAGATAACTCTTATCTCCGATTTCGCAACGGGGGTGCCATTGGCATCGAGTGCGATGAAATTGGTCTCACCAAATCCTTTGCCGGTGATGACCATGGTCGCCCCGCTCTTTAGTAGCATAACATCGGCAATCATCGGATTGCCGATGATCAAGGTTCTCGTTCCTGCCGGAACCTTCTCGATACGGGCCTGATCGACCGTGACCGTCAGTGTCTCTTCCGCGGAGGCCATCCCCGCTGCGGTGGTGAGAAGGTAGCCGGCGATCGTCACACGCGCCGAATGACGCAAAACTCGCAGGATCGAAAGCCGCATGCCCACGGGATGGTCCTCACACGTAACGCAACTTTTTTTAGTTGACATGAAAATAGTAAATTATTGCTGAAGATAGGCTGTTCCACGGAGGCCGCCACAGCGAGGAAAGAGCGTTCATCTCGCCGCGCGTATACGCCTGTCGTACCTTTTCGCACGAGGAAAAAGAGCATCCTGACGGGATTGAAAATAAAGTGCCTAATGACTCACCGATCAGGTTAACGTGATCGCAACGACTGGTTTGTAGGGTGAGCCACGTCCAGCAAGGAAATCAGCAAGACGCTGGACCGGAATCATGGATGAGTTGAGAACCAGGAGTGCCACAATGAAGAAGATTATCGCCCGTTTCGCTGCCGACCAATCCGGTGCGACGGCCATTGAATATGGCCTGATCGCCGGCCTGATCGCCGTCGTCATCATCGGCGCCGTCACCTCGCTCGGCAAGAACATCGCCACCAAGTTCAATGCCGTCGCCAATAATCTGACCTGATTGGCGTCGCTGCGAAAGGCTTATGCTGCGCGCGGCCCCGAGGGAGCATATTTATCCCGGGGCCGTCGCAGGCCTGAACGGCCGTTGACGATGCGCATGGGCAATAAGAAGCCATGTCCATCAGGGTCGTGCCGGTCGCTCGCCGACGGCAACAATCTCAGCTGCGCGCCGGCGTGGAGCATTTTCAGCAAAAGTGGAACCGGAAAAGTTGAAAGACTTTTCCGTTATTTTAGACATCGGATATATCCGATGTCTCATTGATGAGAACATGCTCTAACTATTTGAAATAGAGCCGATCCGATTGGGCGGATGCGCGGTCCATCTCCCAACCCGCATGGATGCGTCGTCGTTCACGGCGTCGCACGTCTCTCGCCAAAGCGTTTGATGTCCTTTCGCTGACATGCTTTCGGCTCTTGTGCGATACCGGATCGCGGCGTCCGTGGAATACGCCGCAAGGTCGAGCTAGGACAGCCCCGCGCGACGAGGAACATCCTTAAGAAAGCGCGCTTAAGAAAAGGTAAACCGATCCGTCCTAGGTTTGTGATCGCTTCGATCTTTGATGTTCGTCGCGGTCTGCCGAAGGCACGCATCGGCGTGAGCTGGAAGTAATCGAATAGGATATTCCATCATGCTCGCAGACGCGACTCTCATACTCTTCCCGATTCTTATGGCCTTCGCCGCCTTCTCCGATCTTTTCACGATGACGATCTCGAATCGGGTGTCGATCGCGCTTGTCGTTACTTTTTTTCCGCTCGCTTTCGCGCTCGGCATACCGCTCATAGACATCGGCCAGCACATGCTCTGCGGGCTCGCAGTCTTGGTTGTTACTTTTCTTTTCTTCACTCGCGGCTGGATCGGCGGCGGCGATGCGAAGCTCGCGTCCGCCACCGCGCTCTGGATCGGCTTCGATCATCTATGGGACTATGGCATCTATGCCGCCCTGCTTGGCGGCGTCCTCACGCTCCTTATTCTGGTGCTGCGCCGTTGGCCGCTCCCGCCGGCCCTCGTAACGCAAGAATGGATCACACGGCTGCATGATCACGAAAACGGCGTGCCTTATGGCATTGCGCTCGCGATTGCCGGTCTCCTTCTCTACCCGGAGACTAGGATTTGGCTATCAGCAGCAAATTTCTGAGCTTTTCGTCCCTGCAAAGCTTCGAGCCGCGTGGATTGGACATATTTCGTTAACCTTAATTTGACCTTTGCATGATCGAATCCATGCAGAAACCTCCTGTCGCGTATCACACGAGCCCGCCATGAAACCGATCCGACTCCTGATCCTTGGGACAGCGCTTACCGCAGGCATCGGGGCGGCCGTCATGGTTGCGACAGCGAGACCGCCGGAATCCCATAGGGCGCCCGCCATGCAGGCAAAGGTCGCAACCGACGATGTTCTCGTCGCGACCAAACCTCTGCTGCTTGGCGCGGTGATCCAGAATGGCGATCTCCGTTGGCAGAGCTGGCCCAAGGCGAATATACCGCCGAATGTCGTCCGCGAG
The DNA here is from genome assembly GCA_027346205.1 of Beijerinckiaceae bacterium. Classification (GTDB taxonomy): domain Bacteria; phylum Pseudomonadota; class Alphaproteobacteria; order Rhizobiales; family Beijerinckiaceae; genus Methylovirgula. The sequence goes on along the minus strand of DAIESR010000048.1, from coordinate 3,660 downwards.
AGCACGGCGCCTCGCGCTTTGGTTGAGTTTAAGGGTGCGCTGGTGCGCAATCCGGTCGGGGTAGGAGAGCCGGTTTATCCCGACAGGCTTGTCAAAGCCGGCGATGCCGGCTTCATGGCGGCGATTTTGCCATCGGGCATGCGTGCCGTCGCGATCAATATCGACCAACAAGGCTCAACGACGGCAGGTGGTTTCATTCTCCCGAACGACCATGTCGATGTGATCCATACCTATCGTGACGAGGAAGCTGCCAAGGCCGGCGTCGCCGATCCTATGGTCAGCGAAACGCTTCTGCGCAATGTGAAGATCCTGGCGATCGGCCAGAATATCCAGGAGCGCAATAATCAGCGGGTGGTCGTCGGGTCGAATGCGACGCTCGAACTCACACCTCGCCAGGCCGAAACGATCATCCTTGCCCAACGTGTTGGGCAGCTTTCTCTGATTCTTCGCAGCATGGCCGACAATAAAGTGTTGGCAACAGATCCCATCCAGAGATCGAACGCAATGACCATTGTACGCTATGGCGTCCCGGTTCAGATACGCTTGCGCTGAGTCCGAGTTCAACTTTCAACGTGAATGATCGCGCCGCAGGAACGCTCCGCATGAAACGCAAGGTCGCCAAGCCAAGGGTCTCGGCACGTCAGATCTTACCTGTCGTTTGCGGATTGTTTGCCGCTTTCGCCACGACCATAGCGCCGGCCGAAAGTCGTCCCAGTGGGCAACCTCACATCGAGACAGGCAATAAGGGTGTCGTGCGGCGGATCTCCATGGGTGTCGGCAAATCGGTGATCGTCGATCTGCCACAGAGCGCATCGGAGATCTTCGTCGGCAATCCGAAAGTCGCCAATGCTGTCGTTCGCTCGGCACGCAAGCTCTATATCATCGGCCTCAGTGATGGGCAGACTACGGTTTTTGCTCTCGATCCGAATGGGCGCCAGATCGCAGCGCTCGAAATCAGCATTGGTCGCGATGTCGGCGAGCTGCAGCAAATTCTCAACGCTGCCATTCCCAATTCGTCGATCGTTACGCGCACCATCAACGACACGATCATATTGAGCGGTACGGTCGATTCGGCGGAGCAGGCACAGCGCGCGACGGATATTGCACAGGGCTTTGTCAAACAGGTGAGCCAGGGGACTGGAGCGGCGCAAAACCTCGTTGTCAATTCTCTGGTGATCCGCGGTCGCGATCAGGTGATGCTGAAGGTGAGCGTCGCCGAAATCCGGCGCGACATCGCCAAGCAATTGGGGCTGACCTCCAGCACCTGGGGCGCGTTCACGCAATATAATCCGTTTGCCATCAATGGTGCGATTGCCGCCAATCCGGCGACCGGTGTGCCAACCTCGCTGATTTTGAAAAACCCCTCCAACACGGTGAATGCGACGCTCCAAGCCTTCGAGCGCTATGGTGTCTCGCGTGTGCTCGCCGAACCGACCGTGTCGGCCATATCGGGCGAAAACGCGAAATTCACCGTCGGCGGCGAGGTGCCGATCCCCAGCGCGCCGGTTTGCCAGACCACAGGTGCACAAACCACCTGCAGCCCTGGCGGCGCGACTTTCCAGCCCTATGGCGTCACTTTGAACTTCTCGCCCGTGGTCATGTCGCCGGGCCGTATCCTTTTGCACATCGCAACGGAAGTCACGGAACTCGACTATCAGACCGCGGTCACGATCCAAGGCGTCACCGTTCCAGGCCTGCGCACGCGCAAGAACGAAACGACAGTGGAAGTGCCGTCGGGCGGCTCGATTGCCTCGGCGGGCTTTCTGCAAACGACGTCGCAGCAAGTCATCAACGGTCTTCCCGGTCTCATGAATCTGCCGATTCTCGGCACGCTGTTCCGCTCGCGCGACTATCAGCGCCACGAGACGGAGCTGATGATTATCGTCACCCCCTATCTCATGAAGTCCACCACCGCCAGCGCCCTGCCGAAGCCTGACGACGGGTTCGCTGATTCGAGCGATCCGCAGGCCTGGCTGCTCGGCCGCATGAACCGCCTTTACGCCTCTCCCAACAATCCCGAAGCCCTCAAAAACTTCAAAGGACACGTCGGCTTCATCCAGGACTGAGTGATCAGCGGCCAAGCCGCAGACAAAGAGCAAGATATCATGCCGATTTCGTCGCCTCCCAGAGTCGCAGGAAGAGTCGCAAGTCACGCGTCATCCCGCGCTGGTCTGCGCCTGCTTCTGTCGTTTGGCATGCTCGCGCTCGCGGGCTGTGCGAATGTGGACCGGATGAAGACCTCGTCCATTCCGATGGACGACTATCGCAACCGCCATCCGATCCTTTTGGCCGAAACGATGCAGAAGCTCGATATTTTCCCGGCACCGGAGATCGGGGGAATCGACCGCTATTCCGCGGCGCAAGTCAGCGAATTTGGTCGGCTCTATCGCGCCGGAGGCCAAGGTCCGATCGATGTGTTCGTGCCCCGCGGCGGGCCGGCGCCGATGCCGCGCAATGCGATCCTCGCCATTCGTCGTGCGCTTGCGGCCGGGGGTGCACGGCCACCGGTGCGGGTTGCGTATTATCCTGTGACCAATCCGAAACTCGCCTCGCCGATACGTCTGAGCTTTATGGGCCTCAAGGCCAAGATCGCTGACCGTTGCGGCCAATGGCCGAGCGATCTTGCCTCGGGCAGCACGTTGCAGGGCTGGCAGAACAAGCCCTATTGGAATTTCGGCTGCTCCTATCAGAGCGATCTCGCCGCGCAGGTCGCCGATCCGCGCGATCTCGTCGGACCCAGGGCGGAAGATCATGCCGACACGCAGATGCGCACAAGAGCGATCGAAAGCCTGCGTAAAGGCAAAGATCCGACCACGGATTGGAAGACAAAGAACAGGTCGATCAGCTCGGTCGGAGCGCAATGATGAACAACTCAGCTGACAGCAACGCCGAGCTGATCGCGCCGGTCCCGCGTATTTCGCTGCAGGCCTTTTGTGAAACGCCGGAGGTCGCGCAAACGGTTCGCGACGCCCTGACCGATCGGCGCATGGAACGGGCGCATGTGAAGGTGCATATGGGTGGTGCGGCGGCTGCGATCGAGGCCTATCGGACCGCTGCCACGCCAAATGTCATCTTTCTCGAGACGACCGCGGGGCGTCAGGACCTCATCGATTATCTCGATGCGCTCGCCGAATTCTGCGATGCCGGCACGAAGCTGATCATCGCCGGGCGTACCAATGACATCATTCTTTATCGTGAGCTGATGGCCCGCGGCGTCAGCGAATATCACGTCGCGCCCTTTGCCGTACTCGACTTCATTCGCACCGTTTCGCATCTCTATTCGAGCAGCGGAACGGAGCCCGTCGGTAAGGTCATCGCCTGCACCGGAGCCAAAGGCGGCGTGGGCGCTTCGACGCTCGCTCATAACATCGCCTGGTCGATCGCACGCGATCTCGAGATCCAGACCGTGTTGGTCGATATCGATCTCGGTTTCGGGACGGCGGGGCTCGACTTCAATCAGGATCTGCCGCAAGGGATCGCCGAAGCTATTTTCGCGCCCGACCGTGTCGATTCCAATCTTGTCGATCGGCTCTTGTCGCGCTGTGGCGACAAGCTCAGCCTCCTCGCGGCGCCGGCGACACTCGATCGGACCTATGATTTCCCAGAGACTGCATTCGATGCCGTCATCGACATATTGCGTGCGTCGACACCCTGCATCGT
>DAIESR010000459.1 GCA_027346205.1 Beijerinckiaceae bacterium | reverse complement strand
CGAGCATGGCGGCACAGGAGCCGGATGGGGCGACGATATAATCGTATGAAGAAAAGCTGTCGATCACTTGCCGCGCCAGTGCCTTCGCCAGACGACGGTCGCCGGAATTATAGGCCGGTTGGCCGCAACAGGTCTGGCTCGGCACGAAGACCTCGCAGCCGGCATCTTCGAGCAGTTTGACGGCCGCGAAACCGACCGAAGGCCGAAAGAGATCAACGAGACAGGTGATGAAAAGCGCGACACGCGGCTTTTCCTTCGGCGATGAATTCATGAATGCGCTCCTGCGGCAACTATCGCCACGGCGCCGCCTGCGTCAACTCGGGAAATGATGCCACTTTCACGATCAACCTGCCGCCACGGTCGAGGCGCATGCGACGGCCAATACCCTCAAAAAACGCCGAATGCATTTTGAGCCGAGCTTATTTTCGAGCATCGCGGCAATGCACATCCAATATTCTTTCGATTCCATATCGCGTCGAAGCGTCAGTGCCCTATATGGATCTCACGCTTTACGGAACAGGGGAGGATAAAGCGCCGCTACAGTCAAATGGAGATCGCAAAATGGCAAAAGTTCTCTGCGTACTCTACGATGATCCAATCGATGGATATCCAAAATCCTACGCTCACGATAGCATTCCGAAGATCGAAAGCTATCCGGGCGGTCAAACGGTGCCGACACCGAAAGAGATCGACTTCAAGCCCGGCGAACTTCTCGGCTCCGTCTCGGGGGAACTTGGACTACGCAAGTTCCTGGAGAGCCGGGGCCACAGCCTGGTGGTCACTTCGGATAAGGATGGCAAAAACTCCGTCTTCGACCGCGAATTGCCCGATGCGGAAGTCGTCATCTCGCAGCCGTTCTGGCCGGCCTATCTGACGGCCGAGCGAATGGCGAAGGCAAAGAAGCTGAAGCTCGCGATCACGGCGGGCGTCGGTTCGGATCACGTCGATCTCGAAGCCGCGGTCAAGCATCGCGTCACGGTCGCCGAGATCACCTATTCAAACAGCATCAGCGTGTCGGAACATGTGGTGATGATGATTCTGTCGCTGGTGCGCAATTACATCCCTTCTTACAAATGGGTGGTGGATGGCGGCTGGAACATCGCCGACTGCGTGTCCCGCGCCTATGATCTCGAAGCGATGAATGTCGGCAGCCTCGGCACCGGGCGCATCGGCCTGGCTGTTCTGAGGCGCTTGAAACCATTCGACGTGAAGCTTCACTACACCGATCGCTATCGGCTGCCGACCAAGGTCGAGAAGGAGCTGAATCTCACTTACCATCCAAATGTCGAAGCCTTGGTTCGCGTCTGCGACGTCGTCACCATCAATGTCCCTCTGCACGCTGAGACAGAGCATCTCTTCAACGATGCGCTTCTCAGCAAAATGAAGCGGGGTGCCTATCTGGTGAACACGGCACGCGGCAAGATCTGCGATCGCGATGCCATCGTCCGTGCCTTAAAAAGCGGGCAGCTCGGCGGCTATGCGGGCGATGTATGGTATCCGCAGCCGGCCCCGAAGGACCATCCCTGGCGGACCATGCCGCATCACGGCATGACCCCGCATGTGTCGGGTTCGTCGCTCTCCGCCCAGGCCCGATATGCGGCGGGAACGCGCGAGATTCTGGAATGCTGGTTCGAGGGGCGTCCGATCCGCGACGAATATCTGATCGTCGACGGCGGCAAGCTCGTCGGAGCGGGTGCCCATTCCTATAGCCTGCGCAAAAGCGCTTAGAGCGCGTTCCAATCGCATAAAATCATCGATCGATAAAAACCCACTCAATACCAGCTGCGTGAATCGCGAGATCGGTCCACGCAGCCGGACGTAGCGATACCTCGCCAATAATGAAATTCTGGCGCAGAAGCCGCCTCGCCCAAATGGCTGCGAGGGCCGGCCTAAGCTGCGCCCATTGATCTATTTCACGAAGCCGCGAAAAGTGGGATAATGATTTTGTAGACCTGACCCGAAACATTTCCCGAGACGATTGATGAGCGGCATTGTCTTTCCCACGCCGGACGAAACCATTCTCGCCCGCCGCGCCGACATTATAGCTGGCCTCGCCAAGCTCGTGCCGCCCGAATGTCTCGTGACGAGCGAAGACGAACGCCGCGCCTTTGAGACCGATGGGCTGATGTCCTATCGGCGGCTGCCGCTTGCCGTGGTTCTGCCGCGCTCGACGGAGGAAGTCGCCGCCGTCATGCGCTATCTTCACCAGGAGGGCGTGAAAGTGGTAGCGCGCGGCGCCGGCACCTCGCTCGCCGGCGGCGCCATACCGCTGGAAGATTCCGTCATCATCGGCGTCGGCAAGATGCGCCGCATCCTCGATGTCGATTACGCCAATCGGGCGATCAAGGTCGAGACCGGCTGCACCAATCTCTCGATCACCGATATGGTGGCGCCGGACGGCTTTTTCTACGCGCCCGACCCGTCCTCGCAGCTCGCCTGCACCATCGCGGGCAATATCGGCATGAATTCCGGCGGCGCCCATTGCCTCAAATATGGCGTCACCACCAATAATGTGCTGGGCGTGAAAATGGTGCTGGTCGATGGCACGATCGTCGACATCGGCGGCGCGCATCTCGATGCCGCGGGGCTCGATCTGCTCGGCCTCATCGTAGGTTCGGAAGGCCAGCTCGGCATCGTCACCGAAGCCACTTTGCGCATATTGCGTTCGGCCGAAAGCGCGCGCCCTGTGCTCTTCGGCTTTCCGACGAGCGAGGAGGCCGGCGCCTGCGTCGCCGCCATCATCGGTGCCGGCATCGTCCCCGTCGCAATCGAATTCATGGACAAGCCGGCCATCGAAATCTGCGAGGCCTTCGCCCATGCGGGCTACCCGCTCGATGCGGGAGCCCTACTCATCATTGAGGTCGAGGGCTCGGCCGCCGAGATCGACGCGGAACTCGTACGCATTATCGAGATCGCCAAGAGTCACGGGGTGACGACGGTCAAGGAATCGAAATCGGCGATGGAGACGGCGGCGATCTGGAAAGGCCGAAAATCGGCCTTTGGTGCGACGGGCCGTATCGCCGATTACATCTGCATGGACGGCGTGATCCCGACCGGACGCCTGCCCTATGTGCTGCACCGGCTGCAGGAGATCGTGACCTCTTATGGTCTGCGCGTCGCCAATGTCTTTCATGCGGGCGACGGCAATCTGCACCCACTGATCCTCTATAATTGCAACGATCCCGAAGAGCAGAAGAAAGCCGAAGCCGCGGGCGAAGATATTTTGAAGCTTTGTGTCGAGGTCGGCGGTTGTCTCACCGGCGAGCATGGCGTCGGCATCGAGAAGCGCGAATTGATGAATGTGCAATTCAACGCCGAAGACCTTGCTCAGCAGATGCGAGCGCGCGCGGTCTTCGACGAAGGCTGGCTGCTCAATCGCGGCAAGGTATTTCCGCTCGCCGCAGCCGAAGCAGCATAGCAGAAGTCACGAACGCCTGCCGCCCCTCTCCCCACAAGCGAAGCGATGCGGGGAGAGGTAAGGTGAGGGGCTAAGCGAATAACCTCGACGTCTCCGAATAGCCGAATCAAGCAAACACGATCCGGCTTTGCGGCCAATCACCAAGCCCCTCACCCGGCCTCTCCCCGCAAGCGGGGAGAGGGGCGCAGACGGACGACACTGTAAAAAATGATGTGGTGCAACAGCACCAACAAGGAAGAACCCTGAAGCTCCGATGCGCGAAATCCTCTCTCCCGTCAACGAAGCCGAAACCGCCGAGATGATCCGTGAAGCGCGCGCCGCGCGCCGTCCGATCATGATCGAAGGTGGCGACACGCGCTCTGGGCTCGGCCGGCCCATCGCAGCCGATCGCATATTGTCGACGCGCAAGCTCACCGGCATCACGCTTTACGAGCCGGCGGAACTGGTGATCTCGGCACGCGCGGGCACGCCGCTCGCCGAGATCGAAAACACGCTGCGCGCGAAAAACCAGCGTCTGGCTTTCGAGCCCATGGATCATCGCGCATTGTTCGGTACCGATGGGATGCCGACGATCGGCGCTGTCGCGGCTTGCAATATTTCCGGACCGCGCCGCATCCAGACCGGCGCCGCACGCGACCATCTGATCGGCATAAGAATGGTCAATGGCTTTGGCGAGATCGTCAAATCAGGTGGTCGCGTGATGAAGAATGTCACTGGCCTCGATCTCGTGAAATTGTGCTGCGGCGCGCATGGCACGCTCGGCGTTTTCACGGAAGTGACTTTCAAAGTCCTGCCGGAGCCGGAGACGACTTCTACTCTCGCCTTGCATGGGCTCGACGACAGCAAGGCCATTGCGGCACTGTCCGCCGGGCTCACCTCCCCGTTCCAGATCACCGGCGCGGCGCATCTGCCGGCTGGGCTCGAATCGCCTGAAGCCGAGGCTCTGACGCTTCTGAGGCTCGAAGGCGCGCCGTCCTCCGTGGATTACCGCGCCAGCGCGCTCGCAAAGCTTCTCGAAGCTTTCGGGACGACGGCTGTCCTCGCGCCCGACCGTGCCACAAAGCTCTGGAGCGCTGTCCGCGACGCTCACCCGCTCGCTGAGCCGCGAGATGCTGCGATCTGGCGTCTCTCGGTCGCACCAAGCCGGGGGCCAGCAATCGTCGCAACGGTGAAGCGGAAGCTCGCAGCGCGCGCTTTCTATGATTGGGGCGGCGGGCTCGTCTGGCTCGCCGTTGCGGCGGAAGGCGATGCCGGCGCCGCGGCGGTGCGCGACGCTTTGGCGGAAGCCGGCGGAAGCGAGAGCGGCCATGCGACCCTGATCAGAGCCGCCGAAGAGATGCGTGGGCGCATCAATGTCTTCCAACCGCTCGCCGCGCCATTGATGCAGATCAGCCAAGGCATCAAGGCGAGCTTCGACCCCGACCATATCCTCAATCCCGGCCGCATGTATGCCGGCGTCTGAGTGCTTTCAAACCCTCTCCCATTGGGAGAAGGAGGCGTACCCGTCGGGTTGAGCCTCCTTCGATCGAGTCCAAGAAATACTCCTGAAAGAAATACTTCTGAAAGCGTAAGAAAGATGCAGACCTCCTTTGCCGAAGAGCAGCTCACCGACAGCCATACGGCAAGCTCGGAAAAGATCCTGCGGAGCTGCGTCCATTGCGGCTTCTGCACGGCGACCTGCCCGACCTATCTTCTCGAAGGCGACGAACTCGACAGCCCGCGTGGCCGCATCTATCTCATCAAGAAAATGCTGGAGACGAATCGGCCGGCATCGCCGCAGATCGTCAAACATATCGACCGCTGCCTCTCCTGCCTGTCCTGCATGACGACCTGCCCCTCGGGCGTGCATTACATGCATCTCGTCGATCATGCGCGCAGCTATGTCGAAAAGACCTACCGGCGGCCCTTCGCCGATCGCGCGATGCGAACGCTGCTTGCAAACGTCCTTCCCTATCCGAAGCGATTTCGTCTTGCGGTCGCGAGCGCCGCTTTCATGCGGCCGCTGACGACACGGCTGCTCGCGCTTCTGCCCAAAAGCGACAGCGCTGCGCTGCCCTCTATCTTCGATCGGCTTGCCGCCATGCTGGCGCTCGCGCCTCGCCGCCTTCCTACGTCGGAAGAGGCCATCAAGCCGGGCATCTATCCGGCAGCAGGAATGC
>DAIESR010000442.1 GCA_027346205.1 Beijerinckiaceae bacterium | reverse complement strand
AGTTGCTGCGGCGGCCTCGGGTCAGGCGTGAGGCGCTGGCGAAGACGTTTACTTGATCCAATAGCGGCGGATCATCCTGCCAGAAAAATCCCGATGCGGCGCGGTGCCCTCTAGCTTTCCGCCCGCAGCCTCGATGATTTTGATTGAGCCGATATTATCTGCTTCGCAGAGGATCAGGATGTCGCCGACGCCTTGCCGGCGCAGCTCTTCGATGCCGAGCGCTAGAGCGCGATGGCCGAAGCCGCGGCGGCGAAAGTCGGGGCGCACCTCATAGGCGATATGGCCGGCTATCGCTTGCGACGGTTCGCCGATATCATGACGCAGTGAAACACGGCCGATGAAACATGTGCCGGCTATCATCCAGAACTGCTGATAGGCGCTCGTTCCGCGGGGCGACGGCACATTCGCCTGGGCGATATAGCGCTTGAGAACTTGCGTCATGGCATCCAAGGTCACGTCTGGGACTTGCTGTCCGATCTCCCCTTTATCCGCGTGTCGCCGCGCCTCGATATAGGCTTCGACAAGCTCCATGCTGGGCGCGACGAGATGGGCCGAGGCCGGCGTGATCGGACTCATTCCATTGGCTTCTTACGCTTGCTTGAAAGAATCGTTTCGAGCGTCACCGGCTGATAATCGAAGACATCGACGCCGACATCATATTGGCGCGTGGCCTCCTTCAACCGTCCATGCGAATGGCCGTGCAGATCGATCGCGCCTTTGCCCATGTCGTGCCAGGTGCGAAACGGATAATGGCAAAGAATGATGCGCCGTCCGTCGATCTCGAACTCCTGATAGGGCGCGACGCTTGCCCAGCCTTTGTTCTCGATCGTCGTCGGCGGATCATTATTGCCGATGATGAGATGTTTGCGGCCGTTGAGCGTGGCCAGCAATTCGCTGACGCGCGCGTCCTTCCTGGCTGCGGTGAAATCGCCGAGATGATAGACGTCGTCATCGGCGCCGACCACCGCGTTCCAACGTGCGATCAGCGCTGCATCATGTTCGTCGATCGAAGCGAAGGGCCGGCGGTCGATTTTGATGCGCCGCGCATCGTCGAAATGCGTGTCGCTGGTAAAGAAGATCGTCATGCGCGAATGTCTTTTGCCGTTCTGCTCGTGCCCAATCATGTCAGACCGGATAAGATCATACTTTACACCAGCATGCCGATCACGGCGCCGCTCATCAAGGTCGCGAGCGTCCCGGAGATCAGCGAGCGCAAGGCGAGTGTCACGATCTCTTGTCGGCGTTCCGGCGCCATGGCGGTCATGCCGCCGATCATGATACCGACGCTGCCGAAATTGGCGAAGCCGCAGAGCGCATAGGTCATGATGAGCCGCGAGCGCGGGTCGAGCGCATCAGCCGGCAAATGCGCCAGATCGATATAGGCGACGAATTCATTGATTGCCGTCTTCGTACCCATCAGAGCGGCGGCAGTTCCCGTCTCTTGAGTGGGAATGCCGATCAACCATAGGAGCGGCTGAAACAGAAACGCAAAGAGCCGCTGCAATGTGACCGCAGCGCCGCCCCAATGCGGCAGCAGGGCGAGCACCATGTTGACGAGCGTGACCAGAGCGACCAGCACAATCAGCATGGCGATGATGCTGGCCACAAACCCGATACCGTCATTGGTGCCGCGCGCGATGGCATCCATGACGCTCGCCGGCGGATCTTCAACAATGAGCTTTGCCGTTTCCTCGGGCCGTGGATGGAAGGGCACCATCAGCGCCGCGACGGCGAGCGCCGCGGGTGTCGAAATGACCGAGGCGATGAGAATATGTCCGAGCGCACCCGGAATGATGCTGCCGAGCAAAGAAGCGTAAATGACCATCACCGTGCCGGCGATGCCGGCCATGCCGCAGCTCATCAAAGCGAAAAGCTCGCCACGCGACATTCGCATGAGATAGGGCCGTACCAAAAGCGGCGCTTCGATCATGCCGACGAAAATATGAACCGCTGCGCCGAGCCCAAGCGCGCCGCCGATTCCGAGCGTGCGTCGCAAGCCCCAGGCGAAAACCGCGACGACGCGCTGGAGAATGCCCCAATAAAGCAGGAGCGAAGCGAGCGCGCTGATGACGAGCACCAAAGGAAAGGCGCGGAACGCGAGAATATAGCTCGCGCCTGGATGGGTTTCGGCAAAGGGCAGGGGTGCGCCGCCGAGATAGCCGAAGACGAGAGACGTGCCGGCATCGGTCGCCTTTTGCAATGCGCCGACCATCTCGTTGAGAAGAAGAAAGGCTTTGGCCGCAGGATCAAATTTGATGAAAAGGATGGCAAGGCCGATCTGCAAGAGCACGCCGCCGAGGATGATGCGCCAGGGCGGCTCGCGTCGGTTTTCGCTAAGGAGCCATGCGATTGCGAGAAGGGCGGCGAGCCCCAAAAGACCATGTAGAATAGTCATCCGTCCTCACCAAACCTGTTCGTCCCACGGGCAAAATCGATGCCGATACATAAGTCTCTTCTTCTCCGCCTTGCGAGGGGTTCCACAAGAGATCGTCGAAGCGGCGGAATCTCAAAGTGTTTTCGAAAAGACACTCGTATCGTTGCAATAAAGAGCAGCGGCACCGGTCGCGGGGTCTGTCCTTGCAAAGTATCTGGCGCTGGGTTAAGTGTCGGCGCTTTTCCGATTAACATGGTGTTGCGCGGTGCAGTTTCGCTATCTTGTGACGGGAGGCGCCGGGTTTATCGGCTCCGCGGTCGTCCGCAAAATCATATCTGAGACGGATCACAGCGTTTGCGTTCTCGATAAGCTGACCTATGCGGGAAATCTCGACTCGCTTGCCGATGTTCTCACCGATCCGCGTCTGAGCTTCCGGCGCGGCGACATTTGTGACGCGGAGATGGTCGCGGCGCTTATTTCCGAAATTCAGCCCGATTGCATTCTTCATCTCGCGGCCGAAAGCCATGTCGATCGTTCGATCGACGGCCCTGCCGATTTTATCCAGACCAATGTGGTTGGAACATTCACGCTGCTCGATGCCGCGCGGGACTATTGGAGCAAGCTGACCGGTCCTGCGCATGACAGATTCCGCTTCGTTCATATTTCGACCGATGAGGTCTATGGATCTCTCGGCGCCGAGGGTGCATTTTACGAGGACACGGCCTATGCGCCCAATTCGCCCTATTCGGCGAGCAAAGCGGGGTCCGATCATCTGGTGCGCGCCTGGCACCATACTTTCGGCCTGCCGACCATCGTGACCAATTGCTCGAACAATTACGGGCCGTGCCAGTTTCCCGAAAAGCTCATTCCCTTGACCATTCTCAATGCGCTCGAAGGCAAGCCCTTGCCGGTCTATGGACGGGGCGAGAATATCAGAGATTGGCTTTTCGTCGATGATCATGCCGAGGCGTTGCTCCTCGTCGCGGCGCGCGGCATGCCCGGGCATAATTACAATATCGGCGGCCGCAGTGAGCGGCGCAACATCGATGTCGTGCATGCAATCTGTGACATCATGGATGATGTGTCTCCCAACGGCGGCCGCCGCCACGATCTCATCCAATTCGTGACGGACCGCCCGGGACATGATCTGCGCTACGCGATCGATTGCGGCAAGGTCGAGACAGAATTGGGCTGGCGGCCGCGCGAAAATTTCGAATCTGGATTGCGCAAGACCGTCGAATGGTATCTCGCCAATGTGCCTTGGTGGACGGCGATCCGGTCGGGCAAATATGGCGGCGAGCGTCTGGGACTTTGTGCGTAATGCGATCCCTTGCGGGATGGTGGTGATCGAAGGATCTGCTCTTGCTTATCGAGACCACGGCGCTTGACGGCGTCAAATTGATCACCCCGAAAAAATTCGAGGATTCGCTCGGGTTTTTCTCTGAAACCTTCAATCGCGAGAATTTCTTCAAAGGCGGAATCGCGGTTGAATTCGTGCAGGATAATCAGTCGCGCTCGGCCAGCGTCGGGACCATTCGCGGGCTGCATTTTCAATCGCCGCCTTTCGCGCAGGACAAGCTCATCCGGGTCCTCAAAGGGCGCATTCTCGATGTGGCTGTTGATATTCGCCGCTCATCGCCGACATTCGGGCAGCATGTGGCCGTCGAACTGTCGGCTGAGAATTTCAGGCAATTGTTCGTGCCGGTCGGCTTCGCACATGGCTTCTGCACGCTCGAGCCGGATACGGAGATTCTCTACAAGGTCACGAATTACTATTCGGCCCAACATGACCATGGCCTTGCCTGGAACGATCCGGATCTCGGCATCGCCTGGCCGGTGACGGCCGAATCCGTGGTTCTGTCGGAGAAGGACGGAAAGCTCCCGCGTTTGGCCGATCTCGCAACGCCGTTCGGGTGATCGTGATGCTGCGGATCGGCGTCACTGGGCGCAACGGCCAATTGGCCCAATCCCTTCTTGAGCGCGGGCCGGCACAAGGAATGGACGTGGTCGCGCTGGCGCGGCCGCAATGCGATCTCCTCGATGCCGACAGTATCGCGCGCGCTGTGGAGACGGCGGGCTGCCAAGTCATCGTCAATGCGGCAGCCTATACGGCTGTGGACCGCGCGGAATCGGAGCCTGACCTCGCGATGGCGACCAATGCGGGCGGCGCCCGCAGTGTCGCGCGCGCCGCCAAAGCGATGGGTATTCCCATCATCCAGATTTCGACGGATTACGTCTTCGACGGCAGTGCGGCGCAGCCTTATCGCGAGGATGCGACGACAGCTCCTCTCGGCGCCTATGGCCGATCGAAGCTCGGCGGCGAGCTGGCCGTTGCCGAGGAATGCGACAACCATGTCATCATGCGCACGGCCTGGGTCTATAGCGCCATGGGGCAGAATTTCGTGCGCACCATGCTGAGGCTCGGGGAAACGCGCGCGGCGGTTGGCGTCGTCGCGGATCAATATGGATCGCCGAGCTATGCGCCTGATATCGCGGATGCTGTTCTCGCTGTAGCCGCCCAGCTCGTCGCCAAGCCCGATGCGCGAGAATTGCGGGGCATTTTTCATGCGCCGGGGTCGGGCGAGGCGACCTGGGCCGATTTTGCGGAAGCGATCTTTGCCGGTGCCACAAAACGTGGGCGCACACCGGTGCGCGTCGATCGTATCACGACGCAAGATTACCCGACACCCGCGCAGCGGCCGAAGAATTCGCGCCTCAATCCTGAAAAACTCTTTCTGACTTACGGAGTGCGGCTGCCGGATTGGCACCAATCGCTTGCGGCTTGCCTCGATCGTCTCATCGCGCCTCAAGAGGAACGCTCATGAATTTGAGAGGCATTATCCTCGCTGGTGGCAGCGGCACGCGGCTCCATCCGATGACATTGGCGGTCTCGAAGCAGCTTCTGCCAGTCTATGACAAGCCGATGATCTATTATCCCTTGAGCACGCTGATGCTTGCCGGCGTGCGGGAAATTCTCATCATCTCGACGCCAATCGATCTGCCGCTTTTTCAACGGCTGCTCGGCGACGGTTCGCAATGGGGGCTGTCGCTTTGCTATGCCGAGCAGCCGAAACCCGATGGGTTGGCGCAGGCCTATATCATCGGTGCGGATTTCGTCGCCGATCGGCCTTCTGTGCTCGTTCTCGGCGATAATATATTCTACGGTCACGGGCTCAACGATGCCTTGCAGCCTGCGGTCGCTCGCCCGAAAGGCGCGACGGTTTTCGCGTACCATGTTCGGGACCCAGAGCGTTATGGCGTCGTCGCCTTCGATGCATCGGGCCGCGCGACATCGCTCGAAGAAAAGCCGGCGGTGCCAAAGTCGAACTGGGCGGTCACAGGTCTCTATTTCTATGACGGCCAGGCCGCGGAGATCGCGGCCTCGCTCAAACCGTCGCCGCGCGGCGAACTCGAGATCACCGATCTGAACCGGGTTTATCTGGAAAGATCGGAATTGACGGTCGAACGCCTCGGCCGCGGCTTCGCATGGCTCGACACGGGCACCGCCAATTCGCTCGTCGAAGCTTCGGAATATGTGCGTGCGATCGAGCAGCGCCAGGGCCAGCGCATCGCCTGCCCTGAAGAGATCGCCTATAAGAATGGCTGGATCGATGCCGCGGCACTCGAACGCTTGACTGTAGGTCTCATGAAAAGCGGCTATGGCGCCTATCTGAAATCGATTCTCGCCGAATGACGCTGCGTCGACGATAGATTGTCGCCGCAGCCGATCTCGCCATTCAGAACGTCACCTTGACACCGCCATAGAGCGATAGTGGCTGTGCCGGCGAGATCATGCGCGGGTCGGTGAGGGCGGAGGCAAGCGCCAATTGCGCGCTCGAACCAAGGTCGAAAAACGTGCCGTAAGTCGCATAGTGATTGTTGAAGACATTGTTGACCAGGCCGAAAATCTGCATGTGATCGGTCACTTGATAAGACGCATGTAGATTGGCGACCCAATAGGCCGGCAGTTGTGGATTCTGATTCGAATCATCGCCGATGTAATATTGGCTGCCGACGATCAGCACATCGCCGCCCGCTTTGAATTTGGGCGTGAAGGCATATTCGATTCCGAGTTTTGCCTGATGCCGCGGAATGCCCGGGATATGGTCGCCAGGGTGGACATAGATATTGCCATTGGCGTCGGCGGCCGGATTGAATGGTGAACTCAGCGTGCCGGCGAATTGGTAGGTCGCATCGACATAGGAATAATTGGCGAAGGCTTCGAGCGCGCCCATCTTGAAGTCGGCGCTCGCTTCCACGCCTTGTCGCAATGTTTCGGGCACATTGGTGAAATAACCCGTCCCCAAGACCTGGCTCGAAAGCTGGA
>DAIESR010000436.1 GCA_027346205.1 Beijerinckiaceae bacterium | reverse complement strand
AACGTGACCTTAATCCCTCCATAGAGCGACAGTGGCTGTGCCGGCGTGATCATGCGCGGATCGGTGAGAGCGGAGGCGAGCGCAAATTGCGCGCTCGAGCCAAGGTCGAAGAACGTTCCGTAAGTCGCGTAGTGATTGTTGAAGACATTATTGACGAGGCCGAAGACCTGCACGTGATCCGTCACTTGATAAGACGCGTGTAGATTGGCGATCCAATAGGCCGGCAGCTGGGGATTCTGATTCGAATCGTCGCCGATGTAATATTGGCTGCCGACGATCAGCACGTCGCCGCCCGCTTTGAGTTTGGGCGTGAAAGCATATTCGACGCCGAGCTTGGCCTGATGCCGTGGAATGCCTGGAATATGATTGCCGGGCACGACGAAAATATTGCCGGCCGCATCGGCCTGGGGATTGTTGGGCGAGGCGAGCGTGCCGGCGAATTGATAGGTCGCATCGACATAGGAATAATTGGCAAAGGCTTCGAGCGCGCCCATCTTGAATTCCGCGCTCGCTTCCGCGCCTTGCCGCAATGTCTCAGGCACATTGGTGTAATAGCCAGTGCCGAGGATCTGGCTCGAAAGCTGGATGATGTCATTTGAATTCTGCGTACGGAAATAGCCTGCTTTCCAGTCGATCCGGCCGTCGTTCGGCGTTGTGAGATTGCCGCGCAGACCGCCTTCCACAGTTCGCGCGACGACCTGCGAAAGCGGCGGGTCGGAGACGAGCGAGCTTGCAAGAACGCAGGGCCGCGCTGGGTCCGAGCAATCGAGTTCGAGCGGCGTCGGCGCGCGGTTGGCTTCCGAATAGCCGGCATAGGCCGTGAGATTCGGCAGAATCTTATAGGTGAGCCCGACGACCGGATTGAGTCTCTCGAACCGGTTGGTCGCATTGAGCTCGGGATCCATGCCACTCTGGTCCCGCGTTTCGATAATGGCGGCGTTGAAGCGCGCGCCGGCGGTCAAAGAGAGCTTCGGCGTGATGTCGAGCGTGTCGAGCGCATAGAGGCCGAAATAGGTCGGCGTGCCGGACAGATAGGTCTGAACATAATTTTGGTTGTTCTGGTCCTGGATGACTTGTCCGCCGCCGGGGATGGAGCCGTTCGTCACGGTGAGATCGGGGCCGATGACGCCGAGTGTCGTCGTCGCATTATAGTTGAGCCAGCTGCGGTCGACGCTGGCACCGAAAGTGATCTGGTTTGGATGGTCGAGAATCTTGTCTTTGTTCGTTGCTTGCAGATTGGCGCCGACCGTGTTCGCATGAATCGCCGTGTGATTGATCGCCCCATAGGGGAAGGTCGCGCTTGCTGCGCCGACCGAGGCAATGAGATTGCCCTGCTGATCGACGATCGGTGAGCTATTATCGCTGTCGCATAATATGCCGGTTGGGGCGCCGCCGGCGATTTGTCCGCAATCGCCGAAATTGGCATCATTGCCGTCGGTCCGCCTCTGTTGAAGGCTGCGCAGATAAAAATTGCTTTGCACCGTCCATGTCGGGCTGATGTCGAACTTGCCGTTGAATGCGACGGAGCCCGCTTGATTCGCGGTCGTCTGCGGGTTTGTCCAGATCGACCGGTCATCCTGACTCAAGAGCTGGACCGGCGTCGGGCCAATGGCTCCGAGATGCGTGCTGGCGCCAGTCGCGACGAAATGAAGTTCGGCATCTTGGCTGCGATAGCCGAGGTCGCCGAAAATTCGAACGAGCGAGGAAGGCGAATGGTAGCGCCAGCCGTCGTCATGCACCGCGTCGCTCGTGACATAGAGACTGAAATTGTCCTTCTTCATGCCATATTGAAACGAACTCGAGATGCGGCCATATGAGCCGCCCATGACTTGGCCTTGGAATCCTTGCCAGAGAAAGCCGTTCTTCATCTCCAGATTGACGGCGCCGCCAAGGGCGTTGAGGCCGAAAAGCGGATTATTGGTGAAGACATCGGCGCGATAGATCGCCTGCGGTGGGATCAGATCCCAATTGACCGTGTCGCCGAAAGCTTCATTCTGGCGGACGCCATTTTCATAGACCGCCAACCCCTGCGGACGGCCCTCGACCGGCGATGCGACGAAGCCGCGATAGTAGAACTCCTGCGAAAAGCCATTGCCGCCTTGGTCGATCGCGATGGCCCCTGCGACATGCTTTTGCAGCGCATCGGTGATATTCGGCGAATGCGTGCGAGCAATTTGCTCGGAGCCGACCGATTGTACGAGCGCCGGGATCTTGTCGCTTGCCACCGCGCCGCCTTCACCCGGTGAAGTGGCAATGACTTCCACCGGCTGCAATTCGAGCGTTTGGCCGGTGGATTGTGCGAGAACTTGCCCCGACGAGAGAGGGAGCAGACACAGCGGGAGAAGAAACGAAGCCGCTGCCCATCGCTTCTCATGCGCCGGCCCGGCGGCACTTAGAACGGCCTTGCGTATGAGCTGGCGCTTTGGGCTTGAACGAAACGCCTGACGATTCCGACTCATACTTCCCCCGACGCTTTACTCGCCGCTCGGCATAGAGTGCCGGGTGTCCTTCTTTCTCATGCTGCCGGCTTTCTCATGCGGTCGCGATCATCTCGCCGCGAATGCGGTCTTGCTGATTCGACATTGCAACCGCCAACTATATTTTATTGAGGCAGCATCGGTAGAGCCGATTAGAATATCAGTCTCGCGTATTCAAGCTTTTCTCCGTGAACATATAACAAAATATTTTATATCATAGAAAACTTCACTTGAGATTTGGAAAAACTCCTGGAGTTTTTACTCGAAAAGTCAGAATTTTGTCAGAACGATCTTGCCGTCATTATGTTTTGGCTTTCAATTCGACAGCGAATTTTATGAGGGCCGGGCTCGTCGCCAATCCGAGCTTCTGCTTGATCGTGGCGACAGTATTGGCCGCCGTCTTATAGCCGATGTCGAGGCAATCGGCGATTTCGGAAAGGTTCTTTCCTTCGCCGAGCTGCGCCACGACCTGTCTTTCCCGCTCGGTCAATTCGCGTAGCGGATCGTTGGCCGGCGCGAGATTGGCGAGCGCAAGGGCCTGGGCGACCGATTGCCCGAGATAAATCGCACCGGAACGCACTTCGTCGATCGCGGTGAGAATGGCGTTCGGATTATCATTTTTGGTGATATAGCCGCGCGCACCGAGATCGAGGGCGCGGGTCACGAAGCGCGCCGCTTCATACATGCTGAAGACGATGATGCGGGCGGATTCATTGTCGGCCAGAAGCTTCGGCATGATGTCGAAGCCGCTCGTCTCGCCGAGCCCGATGTCGAGGATGATGACATCGGGCTGAAAGCTCCGATTGAGGGCGAGGCCTTCTTCCGCAGAACTCGCTTCCATCGTCGTGATATCGGGACGGCGGCGGCAGATGCTGCGGCAGCCGTCGTGCACGATCGGATGATCCTCGATGACCAGGACTTTCACCTGCGCAGTCGCGCTTTCGACATCCATGCGTCATTCATCCCGTCACAGAGTGGCCTGTGCAATTCGCGGCGATCTTGCCGGGCTTGTCCCCATCCTCACATAGGGTCTTCACTTGGTCGAGATAGGGGGGCGGCTTCGCGTATATATGGCTGCGCCGCAGCGGCTTTTGCATCCTCGCTAAGTGGAATGAATGCTCTGATCAGCGTTCCGCCGCAAGCCCCCTTGGCGATCTCGAAACGTCCGCCCAATTTGCGGACGCGTTCCGTCATTCCGAGAAAGCCGAAGCCGAAGCGGAAGTCCTGCGTGAGCCCGATGCCATCGTCCTCGACGGCGATGGACATATGCGGCGGTGCGTCCGCCGCATCGGTGTCCACGGCCAGCGTGACGCTAACCGATTTCGCCTTGGAATGGCGGGCGACATTGGTCAGACATTCCTGAATGATCCGATAGGCCGTGAGGCTCGCTTCCTCGCCGAAGAGACGTCCTCTCTGTGGTGATTCCTGCGCCGGCTCTTGCGGCAGCACAAGGGCGCAGGAGATGTCGCGATGCGCAATCGTCCATGCTTCGACGAGATGCCGCAGGGCGTCGCTCAGGCCCATCTGGTGCAGAATGACGGGCCGGATGCGATCCAGAATTCGATAGTTCTGCTTCTGGATCGAATCGGCGAGATTGGAGATCGCCTGCGCCCTTTCGATGATATCGGCGGTATGCGAGGGCGTGGCCTCATGCGTCGCATCTTCTATGATGCAGCAAGCGGCGGCCCTGATCCCGAACAAAGAGGCGCCGAACTCGTCATGTAGTTCGCGCGCAAGTTCCTTGCGCTCGGCATCCTGGAGCGACATGAGCCGGTCGATCAGCAGCCTGTTGTCCGCCTCCGTGCGCGCGAGCGAGCAGGCGAGGTGATTGAAGCTTTCACCGATGCGGCGCAATTCTTCGACCTCGATTTCGGCCAGCGCTTCGAACTGCCCGTGCTCCAGCCGGTCGAAGCCGTGGGCGAGATCATGCAGAGGCTTCAAGGTGAAACGAGCCGTCAGATAGAGCAATGTGACGATCGCGATCCAAATAATGCCGAGGAGGCCGGTGAGGAAGGCGAGGCCGGACCAGATTTCCGCGACCTCGTCGGCTGGACGTGTCGACATCACCAATCGCCCGTGCTCGACCCCGTCGATCACGACCGGAAAGGTCTTGACGACTTTTGCCGGCTCGAAAAGATCCAAGAACCACTCGGGGGCTTTGGCGCTGCGGGTTTTGGCGAAATGCTCGACAGGCGCCTGCGGCTGATCCGACTCGTAATGCACGCTGATGTGGCGCACATCGGCCAATTCGCGGCGTAGCCGCGTCAGGGCGGCATCGGGTTCGTGGGCAGCCTCCATTTTCTCGAGCGCATAGCCAACCAACAGGCTACCCATGTTGACGCCCGAGCTGATCTCGGAGCCGATTCGGCTGCGCGCCGCGAGCAAGGTCGCGCCGATGGCGACAAGCATGCCGAGGAAAAGAATGCTTGACGGGATGAGCACGACGCGCATCCGCAAAGAACTCCGCGCCATCCCGAAATTTGGCATGTCTTGCTTCCTCTTGCCTTGCTTCCTCTTGTCTGGCGTCCTCTCGACGTCACGCCCCGGCTGCGCAGGCGTACGGCACATGGTTCGGTCGAGGGCGCGCCGTTGTTCCTTCCTTGTGGTAGCAGCCGATTCGTAAGCCCTTCGACCGAGATTTCGCCCGGATTATTATTGCACATCTTTTGGCCCGGTCCGCGCCCTGTGCAACGCGAGCCGGGCCGGCTCGCGTTTGCGGCGGTGTCCGCGCATGATTTCCGTTGAGAAATAATGGCTACGCTGTCAAGAACTTGCAGCCTCGCTCGGAAAAGCCGAGAGAAGGTTCTCGATGATTCTCAAAGGCTTTACGGACGCGGCGCGGTGCGGCGACCGCTCTGCAATCGATGAGCAAGGGCGGTCGGCCCTATGCGGCCAAGCGACGAAGGGAATTGAAGAATGGCGGTCGAGCGCGGTTGGCGGCGTGTGGTGGTCAAGCTTTCCGGGGAGGCTTTGATGGGCGCCGGCAGCCATGGGCTCGATGCTGGCACGCTCGAGACAATCGCGGCCGATCTCGCCGAGGCGGCGCGGAAAGGTATTGAGACGGCGGTGGTCGTCGGCGGCGGCAATTTTTTTCGGGGCATTGCGGGTGCTGAAAAGGGCATAGAGCGGGCGCGGGCCGATTCGATCGGCATGTTGGCGACCGTGATGAATGCGCTCGCCATCGAATATGCGATCGAGAAACAGGGCCGCGCCGCACGGGTACTGTCGGCGGTGCCCATGCCGTCGATTTGCGAGCCTTATTCGCGCCAGGCGGCGTTGCACCATCTCGACAAGGGCCGGGTCGTGGTTCTGGCGGGCGGAACAGGCAATCCCTTTTTCACCACCGATACAGGCGCGGCTTTGCGCGCGGCTGAGCTGTCTTGCGATGTCATATTGAAGGCGACGCAGGTCGATGGAGTTTATTCCGCCGATCCGAAGCTCGATCCGAATGCCCGCCGTTTCGAGTCCTTGACCCATGACGAGGCGATCGCAAAAAATCTCGCAATCATGGATACGGCCGCCTTCGCGCTTGCCCGAGAGAATCGGATTCCGATCGTCGTCTTTTCGATCAAGCAACCGGGCGCAATCTGCGCCGCGCTTGAAGGCCGGGGCAAGGCCACTCTCGTGCTGCCATGATGCACTGCAGCAAATATCAGGGCCGTGTCGCCAGCAGATCCTCGGCCGATCGGCAAAACCGCAGTGCGGCAGGCGTGGCGCCGCAAGCTCGCCCATCTCCAATGAAATCTCCACGAAATTATATTATCTTGGAACTCTCGTCGCGGCATCGGGACGTCTCGGAAGCGGTTTCAGCAATAGCGGATACTGATTTTGCATCCGAAAAAGCTCTAATTTTTTGGATTTAGACATCGGATATATTCGATATCTTGGGAATGAGAGCAGGTCTGGATGCGCTCGCATGAGGACTTGCCGACAAAGAGCGACGCGTGCTGCGATCGCGGCAGATCAATCAGGGTTCGATGATGAGCGAAGTTTTCGATATTTCCGATTTGAAACGGCGCATGCAGGGCGCAATCGGCGCGCTGAAGCATGACCTCGGCGGCTTGCGCACGGGACGCGCCTCCGCGAGCCTGATTGAGCCTGTTCACGTCGAGGCCTATGGCCAGTCGATGCCGCTCAATCAGGTAGCGACCATCTCAGTGCCGGAACCGCGCATGCTGTCCGTGCAGGTCTGGGACAAGGGGATGGTCGGCGCTGTCGACCGCGCCATTCGTGATGCGAATCTGGGCCTGTCTCCAACCGTCGAGGGACAAATTCTGCGTATCCGGATTCCCGAACTTAATGAGCAGCGGCGCAAGGAGATGGCAAAGGTCGCGCATAAATATGCGGAAGAAGCGCGTGTCGCCGTGCGGCATGTCCGGCGCGACGGGATCGACATTTTGAAGAAATCCCTGAAGGATAAGCTGATCGGCGAAGATGAGGAAAAGCGGCACGAAACCGAGGTGCAGAAATTGACCGATCAAACGATTGCCGATGTCGATCATCTGCTGGCAGATAAGGAAAAAGAAATCATGCAGGTTTAGCCGTCCTGTCGGCTATGCAGTCGCCGCGGAGAACGATATTTTGGTCTGAGCGATTTGAGCCCGGATTGCGCATTTTGTTGTATATTAAGCCAAGTCAGACTGTTTGAGCTTGGGCTATATTCAAGTTGGCGTGCGAATTTAATGCGTCAGGCGCTGCTTGGATATTCGGCTTACGGATTTGCTTCTCGGAGCCGCAGCAAAGGATGATCCGGGGTATGATTGAGGCGGAGACGATACCGAAGGCCGACGCGCGGCTGGCGTGGACGCCGCGGCACGTCGGAATCATCATGGATGGCAATGGCCGATGGGCGCTGAGCCGCGGGCTTCCTCGCATCGAAGGTCATAGGCGAGGCGTCGAAGCCCTGCGTCGCGCGGTCCGAACCGCCATCGAATTCGGCCTGGATTATCTCACAGTCTACAGTTTTTCTTCGGAAAACTGGAGCCGCCCGATCGAAGAGGTCAGCGACCTCATGGGCCTTCTCAAGCGCTTTATTCGTGATGATCTCTCTGAGCTTTATAAGATCGGCGTCAAGATCAAGATCATTGGCATACGCGACAATCTGAAGCCCGATATTCTTGCACTTCTCGACGAGGCCGAAGCGCTGACCCGGGACAACACGGGTTTGACGTTGATCGTCGCCTTCAATTATGGCAGCCGCCAGGAAATTGCGGCGGCAGCGCGACTCATCGCCTGCAAGGTGGCAGCCGGCCTCATCGACGCAGCCGCCGTGGACGAGGCGATGCTGGCGCAGCATCTCGATACGGCCGGCATTCCCGATCCCGATCTCATCATCCGCACCTCCGGCGAACAAAGACTATCCAATTTTCTGATGTGGCAGGCCGCCTATAGTGAATTCGTCTTCCTGCCGA
>DAIESR010000045.1 GCA_027346205.1 Beijerinckiaceae bacterium | reverse complement strand
CGCGGCGCAGGGCGCGATAAAGCGAAAAGGCCGGTAGGGCAAAAGGCGCGGTGAAGCGCTGCGACAGCACGACCTGAAAGATGTCGCCGGCGCGAATATAGTCCTTGGCCCGCTCCACCATTTCCAGAAAGCGCGCGTTGGATGTGTTGGATTTTGGCGGCGAGGCGAGGAGATGCGGATCGGCGCTCGCCGGCACGTAATCGAGCGGGCCTTCGAGAATGGCGACCACGGCGTCGATGCGTTCGCAGCCGCGTTCATAGGCAGCCTGGGCTGTCAGTCCCGGCGCCGGCCGAACCGGCGTGACGACGGAAATCTCGTCCTTCACGCTATCGAAAACCACCATGACAGTCGGCCGAATCATGATCGCATCAGGCACGTCGATCGGATCTGGCTTGGCCGGCGCCAGCCGTTCCATCTGCCGCACCATGTCATAGCCGAGATAGCCGAAGACGCCGGCAGCCATGGGCGGCAGATCGTCCGGCATGGCGATCTGCGATTGCGCGATCAGCGCTCGCAGGGCTGCGAGAGGTGGCTCGGGGCAGGGAGAGAAGTTTTCGGGCTCCAAGAGCGCGTTGCGGTGGATTTCCGCGCGGCCATCGACGCAACGCCAGACGATATCGGGGTCGAGGCCGATCATCGAATAGCGGCCACGTGCGGCGCCACCCTCGACAGATTCGAGCAAGAAGATCCCACCGCTGCGGCCAGCGGACAGTTTCAGAAAGGCCGAGACCGGCGTTTCGAGATCGGCAACAAGCCGGGCCGACAGGAGCACGCCGGCACCTGCCTCATAGCGCTCGTCGAAAGCCACGAAGGAAGGTTCGATCATCGGGTTTCGTCACTCGCTCCCGATCGCAGTGCGCAGCGCCTGCTGATTGATACGGACCCCGAGTTCCTGTTCCAATTTGGCGAGATATTGGCCGACGACATCCTCGCCGAGACTGGTCTTGACCTGATCGAGAATCTTGTTGAGCTGTGCATCTTTCGGGTCGATCGACGGCACTTTCGCATCGAGCACTTTGAAAATGATGCGATCGCCGGCCGCATCGGTCGCCGAGCCCACACCACCGACTTTTTGATCGAAGATCTGCGCCACCACGCCAGGGGATAAGCCCTCGGCACCCTCGCGTTTCACCCCATCCTTGTGCTTGAGATCGAGATGGGTTTCGACCGCCAGCGCAGCGAGCGTTTCGCCGCCCTTGAGCTTCTTGACGAATTCGCTGGCCTTGGCGGCGAGCTGTTTCGCCTTCTCGTCTTCGGTCCAGGCCGTCGTGACGGCCGGCTTCACCTCGGCGAAACTCTGCTGATGCGCCGGGTCTATGCTCGCCACCTCGAACCAGACCGTGCCGCCGTCGGGGGTGGAGATCGGCTCATTGTCGACCCCGACATCGGAGGCGAAGACCGCTTTAACCAAGGCTTGCAGATCGGGGAGATCGGTGAGCGGCTGGCCTTTTTTGTCATAGCC
Source organism: Beijerinckiaceae bacterium (assembly GCA_027346205.1). GTDB lineage: Bacteria > Pseudomonadota > Alphaproteobacteria > Rhizobiales > Beijerinckiaceae > Methylovirgula. The sequence continues at coordinate 1,148 of DAIESR010000045.1, read as the reverse complement.
TTCAGCATTGATGGAATCGATCGTGCGCACGGTGAGGCCGACGCTCTTCGCCGCCTCGGCGAGCGTTTTGCCGGCGTCGCGCTGATCCTCGATCTTGTCGTGGATCTTGTTGATCTCTTGATGCGCGCGCACCAGCAGAAGCTCCTGGCGAAGCGGCAGCTCGACTTTCTCGAAGGGCGTGACCGAGCCGGGAATGATCTTCTCGACGCGGAGCAGCGCCCAGCCGAACTCTCCCTTGACGGGCTTCGAAACTTGGCCCTGGGGAAGCGAAAAAGCCGCCGCTGCGATCGTCTTGTCGACCATACCGTCCTTGGCGACGGTGCCGAGATCGATGTCCTTCTCGCTCAATTTCCGTTCCTTGACCAGCGCATCGAAACTTTCGCCGCCCGCAAGCTTCTTTTCCGCCGCGTTTGCCGCTGCCTCGTCGGGAAAGACGATCTGCTGGACATGCCGCTTTTCCGGTACGGTGAAACGTTGCGCCTTCACCTCTTCATAATGCTTCTTGAGATCCGCTGTGCTGATCGGCGCTGTTTTCGCGATCTGCTCGGAAAGGCTTTTGAGCGTCACCACCAGGACGACGATCTTGCGATATTCCGGCGTGCGATAGGCTTGCTGTCGCGCCTCGTAATAAGCCTTCAGCTCCTCTTCGTTCGGCGGCTTGATATCGCCGACAGTGCTTTGTGGGAGAACCAGATAATCTATGCTGCGGGTCTCGCCATAATAGCGGTGGATGGCGGCAACCATAGCCTTCGGCACGGCAAGCTGATCGGTGAGCGGGGTGATGATCTGCCGGCGCAAAAAGGCCTGACGTTGTTCAGTGACGAAACGCTGCTCGGTGAGCCCGGCCTCCTGCAGCCGGCTCTCGAAGAGCTGACGGTCGAATTTTCCGTCCGGCCCCTTGAAGGCATCGTCGCGGACAATCTCTTCGGCGAGATCGTGATCGGAGAGCGCGAGTCCGAGGCGATGCGCCTCTTGATTGAGGATGGATTCGCTGATGAGGCGCGCGAGAACTTGGCGGTCGAGCCCCATTTGCCGGGCCTGCTCATTGGTGATGGCCCGGCGTGCTTTTTGTTCGAGACGTTGCAGTTCGGTCTGATAGGCACTGCGATAGGCGTCGACGCTGATGTCGTCGGAGCCGACGCGGACGA
>DAIESR010000423.1 GCA_027346205.1 Beijerinckiaceae bacterium | reverse complement strand
TACGGTTATATTTCAAAGTCTGCTTTTTGATCATGTCGCCGGCGTTGCGCGTGGCATTGTCCATGGCGCTCATTCGCGCGCCTTGTTCCGAGGCGGCATTTTCAAGGAGGGCGCGGAAGACCTGCACGGAGATATTGCGGGGCAAAAGCGCGGAAAGGATCTCTTCCTCTTCCGGTTCATAGTCATAGACTGCCTGCGACGCGGCCGCCGCCTCGCCCGCGGCGAATTCAGCGGGAATAAGCTGCAGCGCCGTCGGAATTTGCGCGATCACCGAACGGAAACGCGAGAAGAAGAGCGTGCAGACGTCGAACTCACCCCTCTCGAAGAGCGAGATGATCTTGCGGCCGATCGCATCCGCATTTTCGAAGCCGAGGTGGCGCACACTGCGCAGATCGATCAGCTCGATAATATGTGAACCGAACTGGCGCTTGAGAATATCATTACCCTTCTTGCCGACGCAGAGGATCTTGACCGTCTTGCCATCAGCGATGAGCGCTTGCGCCTTATCGCGGGCAAGCCGCGCAATGGAGCTGTTGAAAGCGCCGCAAAGACCGCGCTCGGCAGTGCAGACGACCAAAAGATGGACGCCCTCATGGCCGGTGCCGCCAAGCAGCATCGGCTTTTGCGACCCGGCGCCGAGGCTGGCGGAAAGGCCGGCCAAGACTTGTTCCATGCGCTCGGCATAGGGGCGTGCCGCTTCGGCCGCCATCTGGGCCCGCCGCAGCTTTGCGGCGGCCACCATCTGCATGGCCTTGGTGATTTTCTGCGTCGCCTTGACCGAGGCGATGCGGTTACGCAGGTCCTTTAGGGAGGGCATGTCCGGTCGGCTTTCGGCTCAAACTTTCGAGGACCCGCGCCTTCAGGCGAAGGATTTGACGTAAGTCTCGACGATCGACTTCAGACTACCCGCGGAACCGTCGGACAGATCCTTCGACGCGCGGATTGTTTCGAGCAGATCGGCATGGCTCGTGCGCAGCAGCGCGAGGAGCCCATCCTCGAAAGGCTTGACACGCTCGAGCGGCAGCGGATCGAGATAGCCATTGACGCCAGCGTAGATAACGCAGACCTGCTCTTCGATCTTCAAGGGCGAGAATTGCGCCTGCTTCAACAGTTCCGTCAAGCGCGAGCCGCGGGCGAGAAGCCGCTGCGTCGTCGCGTCGAGATCAGAACCAAACTGCGCGAAGGCGGCCATTTCGCGATATTGCGCGAGCTCGCCTTTGATCTTGCCGGCGACCTTCTTCATCGATTGCGTCTGCGCCGAGGAGCCGACGCGCGACACCGAGAGACCGACGTTCACAGCCGGACGGATGCCTTGATAGAAGAGATCTGTCTCGAGGAAGATCTGACCGTCGGTGATCGAGATGACATTCGTCGGAATATAGGCCGACACATCATTCGCCTGCGTTTCGATCACCGGCAGAGCGGTGAGCGAACCGGCGCCATTCTCATCATTGAGCTTGGCGGCGCGTTCGAGCAGGCGCGAATGGAGATAGAAGACGTCACCCGGATAGGCTTCGCGGCC
>DAIESR010000415.1 GCA_027346205.1 Beijerinckiaceae bacterium | reverse complement strand
CACCAGGCCTTGATCGATCAGGCGACGGGCGCGAGCTCGGTGACGCGCGCGGATGCGCCAAAGCTATATAATACGCTTGAAAATCTCTGCATCTCGCGCGGCTTGCCGATGCCGGCTCTGAAGATCATCGAAGCCGAGGGGCTGAATGCCTTTGCCTCGGGCTTGCGCGACAGCAATTATTCGATCGCCGTCACGCGCGGCCTGCTAGAGCGGCTCGATGATGCCGAACTCGAAGCCGTTCTCGGCCATGAGCTTACCCATATCCGCAATCGCGACACGCAGCTTCTCGTCGTCGCTTTGATTTTCGCCGGCATTTTTTCCTTCATCGGCCAGCTCATGTTCCGCAGTTGGAATTTTCCGCTGGGTTTCGGCTCGGGCCGGCGATCGTCCGATAGCGATTCCGACCGCAAGTCCTCGGGCGGCGGTGCGGCAATTGCGATCATCATCGCGATCGCCATCATCGCGATCTCCTGGGGTCTTGCCGTTCTCATTCGCTTTGCCTTGTCACGCCGGCGCGAATATCTGGCGGACTCGGGTTCGGTCGAACTCACCAAAAATCCGGACGCGCTGATCTCCGCCTTGCGCAAGATCGCAGTGGCGCCTCAGATCCCCCAGGCTTCGAGCCATATGTCCGCCTTCTTCATCGAAAGTCCGGCCATGGCGCCGGAGAGGAGCTGGTTTTCGACGCATCCCTCGATCGAGAGCCGGGTTGCGGCGCTGGTGCGCTATGCCGGCGGACATGATGTGCCGCCGGCTTCGTTCTTGGGCACATCGCCCATCGTCCCGGAGCAGTCGGCGGGCAGCTCTAATGCGAGCCCCAAGGGGCCGTGGGGAAGATTCAGTGCGAGGCCAAAGGGGCCGTGGGGAGGCTGAGTTCGGACCTCACGCCTTTTCGGCGGTAGCATTGGGGAAAGCGCCGATGAGCTTACTTCCCTTTACGTCGTAGGTCTCGGCCAGCAGGCCGACATCATTGGCTCTACATCGAACACCTAGCGAGACCAGCCGATTATCATACAGCTGCCGTAATCAGCCAAATCCCCGCCGCAGTGAGCCCCAGCCCAGCTATGTGCGAGAGCACACGTCCGGCAGGAATAACCTTTTCCGCGAGAACAAAAATGGCAATGCTCGCGATCCAGAGGACATTCATAATCCCGCCAACGAATAACAGGGCCATCAACGCCCAGCAGCAACCGACGCAGTAGAGACCGTGGCGAAATCCGACGCTGAGCGACCCGAGCGGATTACGCCGAAACCCGCCGTGACGTTGAATGAACGCCAGCGGTGCCTGACAGTGCTTGATGCAGACATTCTTCAACGGTGTCCACTGGAACAGCCCGGCGGCAATCAGCACGATCCCGCCAAAAATATTGCTGCTGCCCTCCATCATCGGGGTAAGCAGGCTCGCACGCTCCAGCAGCCATTGGCCGATCGTGGCTACCAGCGAAAATGTGGTCCATGCGAGCAAATAGCCGCCTGCGAAATAGGCGGTCGCCGCCAGAGGTTTGCCCTGCATCGCCGCCTGCCGAGCGACACGCGCATATATCAGGATCGTCGGCGCGGCCGAGGGTATCATCATCCCCACCATCATGACCGCCCACATCACGAACATAAGAACGAATTCGGTTGCGCTCCATGGCTGTAACGCCGGAATCATCGTCACGCCGAACGGATTGGCGTCCATGCGCATGCCGGGCATTTCCATGCCACCCATGCTCATGGTGTCCACGAGCCAGAGCACGTAGCACCAGGCGATTGCAATCAATAAAACCAGCGCCGCGGCGACGATGATCCGATCGCGCCGCAGCAGCGGCTCAAGCGCGGCTTCCATCATCGCTTCAGTTTACGATGCCGCTCTGGCTGAGATTGAGTTGGCAGAATTGACCATAGGTATCCGCAAGCTCAAACCCAATGGGCTCTTGAGTTTTCGACCAGCCACGGCCGATCTCGGCCAGTTTGTATTCGAATCCGTCGATCATATCGATACGCGCCCGGTGTGCCTTACCCGTGACCGGATTCAGAATCGGCTCTCCGCGCGTTTCAATGACACCCGGCACGACCAACCGCGCCGTGCGCTCATCGACATCGACCTCGAAATCGATCTTGCTGAAAATTGGCTCGTGTAACGTTGCGAGTGTTGACGCGAAGACATTGAAGATCGTCGCTCCAGGCTCGGTATCTTGTCCGCTCAGAATCCGCAGCAGCGCCTCGCGTTGCGCTTCGTTCGCCCGCTCGTCGACGATGACGGCGGCCTCACCCTTGCCTTCGTGAATAGGACCGGGCCATTTGAAAATCCCAGCGACTTTCAGGCCATCGAGCTTGGTGGTGCCGTGATGGCCCGTGTCAATTTGGATACCGACGACCGCCTGGCAATCTCCGTGAGTTGGGAGGCCATTGAATTGGCATGGGCAGCCATAGGAACAGTTGCAGTTGCTAAATTCACGTGCCCTGATCATCCAATGAACGTCGGCCATCGTTTCCTCCCAGCAGCCCAAATCGAGGCCATTTCACAGTCTCTGTTTTCATAGAATAAAATCCTACCAGGATTGGTATTTGGAGGAAAGACAGATGTGTTACCGACCGGTTCATTCGGCGCCTGTAGCGCAGCTATGTCGTTTGGAGCGTCGGATCAAATGGTCGCTTCCGTTCTTGAGGAAATTCAAACG
>DAIESR010000401.1 GCA_027346205.1 Beijerinckiaceae bacterium | reverse complement strand
TGCGGTCCGGTCGCCGCCTTCGGTGCGCCTAAATCGGCTCCCGTGCCTTAAAGCGCTTCCATTCGGCCAGTAAAATCTCTGCTTCCGCACTCGATAATTTCTGCCAGGGCAGCCACTTATCGAGGAGCGCCTTATTTGCCTTCAGGATCGCTTTCGGGTCCCCTCTTAATAGCTTTCCGTCGACAGGCGTAGCGCCCACGCCATCCTGAAATTTGCTCAAAAGCACAAATGCCACTTCGAGGGAATTTCGCTGTTCCGGACTGGCCGCCTTCGCATAAAGGGCTTTCAAAATGATCTTCATTTTCGTTTTTGGCAAGGGTAGCAGCGAAACATCGATGATCGACAGAGGGTATTTTTCGAGAAGCTTGCCGTAAGCGTCCATGACATCGCCGACCGGCAGTTGCGGTTTCCGCTCCACGTCTTTTCCCCGCCCGGCTTCTTGCGCTTCAGGGAATCTATGAATCCTCGGAACAGCTTTTTACTTTCCGCCGCTCTGCGAGGTTCTTGGTCCGGCTGTGGTCCAGCCGCCTCCATTTGCAGAAATCTCGCTTTGAACTCTTGCCAGTCTGCTATTCGTGGGGCCTTTGCATAGAAGCTGTTCGGCCCCATGTGCGCTACGTATTGTTTTACGTCGGCGTCAACTTGTGGGTCGTGATATGGCTCGTACCAGATAGCAACTTGCTTCTTCACGTTCGTGCAGAGAAACGGAAACTCAAGGCGCTCACTATATTTGCATCTGTCGCAGCGAAAGATGTTCACTTGATCGCTGAGAATCAAAGACCGGTTTTCTTCATCCTCTGCCCAGATTGATCGAAAAAGCACAGCGTGCTGCTGATGACCGCAGTTCGGGCATTGGATCGAAGCCTCAACTTTCTTGCTCATAATCACCAGCTTTAGCGCGTGCACGCGGCGACGATGATCCTCAACTGCGTGTTGTGCGGAGAGACTTTTCAGGGGAATTCTCTCTTTCCCATTTTTCTTTGGCAATAGATCAAGAGTGTCGTGGCGATGTACAAAAATCAAGGCTTTTGCGTCTTCCGCGGATTCTCCTTTTGTTTTGTGCTATGTGGCGACGCGATGGATCGATGTTTTGCATCAACGCTGGCCGCTCCTCTCCCCGCTTGCGGGGAGAGGTAAGGTGAGGGGCCAGGGGACTAGCTCCAACATGCCTCATTGCGAAGGCGGGCAAGCTCGGCTTGGCGATGGGGCCAATCGCCATGCCCCTCACCCGGCCTCTCCCCGCAAGCGGGGAGAGGGGACGCCCAGCATTCCGGACCTGATGTAACTCATGGCCCCACCGCTTCTGACCTTGCAGCAGATTTCCCTGAGCTTCGGCGGTGCTCCGCTGTTGACGGAGGCGGAGCTTTCCGTCTCGCCCGGCGAGCGGCTCTGTCTCGTCGGCCGCAATGGTTCCGGGAAATCGACGCTCCTCAAGATCGCCGCGGGCCTCGTCGCGCCGGATGCCGGGCGGCGCTTCCTGCAGCCTGAGGCGCGCGTCAGCTATCTTGCGCAGGAGCCGGATTTCAGCGGCTTCGTCACCGCGCTTGCCTATGTCGAGGCGGCGCTCGGCCCGAGTGACGATCCTTATCGCGCTCGCATGCTTTTGAACGATCTCGGCCTTTCCGGCGAGGAAGATCCAACGCGTCTTTCCGGCGGTGAGGCGCGCCGCGTCGCGCTTGCCGGCGTGCTTGCGCCCGAGCCCGACATTCTCCTCCTTGATGAGCTGACCAATCATCTCGATCTGCCGGCGATCGAATGGCTCGAAGCCGAACTCGCGAGCCTGCGCTCTGCCCTGGTCCTCATCAGCCATGATCGCCGGTTTCTGCAAAATCTGTCGCGGAAGACGGCCTGGCTCGATCGTGGCGTCACGCGCGCCTTCGATCGTGGCTTCGCCGAATTCGAATCTTGGCGCGATCAAATGCTCGAAGAGGAAGAGCAGAAGGCGCATAAGCTCGAACGCAAGATCGTCGCGGAGGAAGATTGGCTGCGTTATGGCGTCACGGCAAGACGTAAGCGCAATCAGAAGCGGCTGGCCGGCCTGCTCAGTCTGCGCAAGGCAAGCTCGGACGAACGGCGCGCCCATGGCCGTGCAACAAGCACCATAAAGCTCGCTGCGACCGAGGCCGAGATTTCCGGCAAGCTCGTCATCGAGGCCAAAAGTCTCGCCAAATCCTATGCAGAACGCCCCATCGTCACCGATTTTTCGATCCGCATTCTGCGCGGCGATCGGCTTGGCATCGTCGGCGCCAATGGCGCTGGCAAGACGACGCTTATCAATCTGCTTACGGGCATGTCGCCGCCCGACCATGGCAGCGTGCGGCTCGGTGCTAATCTTGCGATGGCCACTCTCGACCAGAATCGCGCGAGCCTCGATCCGCAAACGACACTCAAAGATGCGCTGACAGGCGGTGGGAGCGATTTCGTCGAGGTCGCCGGCAGCCGCCGGCATGTTATCGGCTATATGAAGGATTTTCTCTTCGAGCCCGAACAGGCGCGCACGCCGATCGGCCGTCTGTCTGGTGGCGAGCGCGGTAGGCTGATGCTCGCCCGCGCGCTTGCCGCGCCCTCCAATCTTCTTGTGCTCGATGAGCCGACCAATGATCTCGATCTCGAGACCTTGGATCTCTTGCAGGAAATGCTGGCCGATTACCCCGACACTTTGATTCTCGTGAGCCATGATCGCGATTTTCTCGATCGCGTTGCGACATCGGTGCTGATTGCCGAGGGCAATGGGCGCTGGCTCGAATATGCCGGCGGCTATTCCGATATGGTGGCGCAACGCGGGGCGGGCGTCGGCCCCAAGCCGGTGCGGGAGCGTGTTGCGGTTAAGCCGAAAGCGCCGATGGAGCCATCATTAGCGACTGAGGTGAAGCCGAAGCGCAAGCTCTCCTTTAACGAGAAGCATGCGCTTCAAACTCTACCGGCGCGCATCGACGAACTTCAAGTTGCCGCGGCGCGGCTCAAAGCCGCGCTGGCCGATGCCGATCTTTACGCGCGCGATCCGGCCCGTTTCGCCGTGACATCCGAAGCTTTGGCTAAGGTCGATGCGGATCTCGCAAAGGCCGAGGAAGACTGGCTGGAGCTGGAGATATTGCGCGAAGAAATCGAAAGGTAAGCGTGTCGGGGCAGGACGATGCCGAAGGCCGAGCGCCACAGTTCCTGATCGCCTTCTCCGCATATATGTTGTGAGGTGATGAGATGGGGCGGCATGCGCCTTGCTCGCTCAATTCGTGAACTTGCTGCCTATTTTTCCTTCGTTGCGGATGGATTGCCCGAAATCCCTGCGGATGCGATCATAAGGCTTCGACGAGAGGATAGATGATGGGCCAGATAGATCCTTTTCGCGTCGCGCTTGCGCTTGACGAAGATCCTGCTGCCGCGGTCGATACGATCGTCCGCGAACTTGCCGCAAAAGGCCAAGGCGGCACCGTGGGCTTCGTTTATGCGACGGACAAACTCAAGGGCGAACTCGGCACGATCGTCGATCTTTTGCGTGAGCGCACAGGTGTTGCCAATTGGATCGGCACTTTGGGCCTCGGCATCATCGCGGGGCGGCAAGGCATCTTCAACAAGCCTGCTCTCGCTGCGATGATCGGCACTTGGCCGGAGAGCCACATCAAGCACTTCGAAGAAGTGTCGAGCACTATGGCGCCGCCTTTCGGCCAACAGGATTTCGGCCTCACCAAGGCGATCGTCCATGTCGATCCGCGCCACCAGACTTTCGATGAGCTTTTGCAATCACTCGCTGTTGCCTCCGGCGCCTATCTCGTGGGCGGCCTTACCGCCTCGCGCGGCCGCAGGTTCGATCAGGCCGCGGGCGCAAAGGTGACGCAGGGCGGTATTTCCGGTCTTTTCCTCGGCCCGGAAGTCGATGTTACCATCGGTGTCGCGCAAGGCTGCGTCGCCATCGGTCCGACGCGCACGATCAGCGAGTCGGAAGACAGCCTCATCACCAAGCTCGATGGTGGGTCGCCGCTCAAGGCGCTGCTCGAGGATCTCTCTGCCACCGATGAGGAAAGCTTGCGCCGCGTGCTGCAGTCGCTGCATGTCGCTTTGCCGGTCGCACACTCCGATACGGGCGATTATATCGTTCGCAATCTCGTCGCCATCGATGCTGAGAAGGGCCATATTGCGATTGGCGAAAAGGTGGAGCCGGGCCGCAAGATCTTTTTCTGCCAACGCGACCGGGCCGCAGCGACAAAAGATCTGACCGCCTTGGTGCAGAAGCTCAAGAGCCTGGCTGGCACGATCCATGGCGCGCTCTATGTCTCTTGCTGCGGCCGTGGGCCGAGCATTTTCGAATCCGCGGATGCGGAAGTGGCACTCGTCCAAGAAGGGCTGGGAGATGTGCCGCTCATCGGCTTCTATGCCAATGGTGAGATCGCCGGCGATCGGATCTACGGCTATACTGGAGTTCTTGCTGTCTTCTGAGGCGAAGCCCGCGGCGGCCGGCGCGTGCTTCGTGATCAAGTTGTTACTGGCGACGATAGCTTGCCGCTTGTTTTGACTGCTCGTCCTGCGCTCGCGGTGTGATCGGACTGCTTGGCAAGCAGCGCCTGCTTGAAATCTATGTGGTCAAAGCCGCCGAGATCGGCGCGCCGCGCACGCAGGCTGCGCATGACAAGCGCTCCTAGCGCCTTCGAAAACAAATCGACGATTTCGTCCGCATTGCGCCAGTCGCTGTGATGCGAATGGGCAGCGATCCAGGGGAAGAGATCGCATTCGATTTCCGGCGGCAGAGCGATGCCGAGACATTTGGCCTTTGTGGCCAGGATCTGAATAAGCTCGAAAGCGTCATAGGCAGGGAAGTCGATCGTCGTGGTGAAGCGGCGCGCAAGGACTGAATGGAAGGAGATGTAATGCAATTGATTGGGGCGGGCGTCCAAGATCACGCTGAAGCGCCCACGATAGCGGTTCATGAAGTCGATCATGACATCGACGGCATCGCGCCGCAGATCGCCTGTCGAGCGGAGAATCCCGGCGGTCAGGAAAGCCTCGTTGCGAACATAGAGAATCCCGTCGATCGCGGCATCGCATTTCTCATGCATCAGCATGAGCTTTTCATCGATGCTCGTCGCCGCGATGTCGGTGTGGTTGACGACGATCATATGGCCTTTATCCAAGGCGCCGAGCCGGTGGCAAATCTGTCCGAATGCGCGTGCGACCCTGCTCTTGCCGACACCGACCGGGCCGCTGAAGACCAAATGCCGCCGAGCTGGGAAAATGCACACATCCAGGGCGCGGTGGTTTCTCTCATGGACGAGATCCGTGACGAGCCGCTCGATCTTCTCCTTGACGGAGGCGAGGCCGATGAGCCCGTCGAATGCCCGCATTTCGTACTTTACATACGCCTCGATCATGGATGACGTCCTGGCTCCCTCAATGCCACGGCGGTTGCGAAAGACCTTGCGGGACTTCGAACAACCGTCGCTTGATCTGCCGCGATGCCTAGCCTTGTTTCGACAGCGGTAGATTTGAGACGTTTGAAATGAGCGTTTTGATTATATTGGATCAGGAGTAGCTGAGCTGTGCCGCGCGTCCGGGAAACGGATGCATGTCGTGCGCATTGCCACGATGAGGTTCTTGCGTATTCATCGCCGCAAACTTGGTCCGTGGCATGAAAGAGAGTTCAGTATCGCTCGCCGTGTTGAAATGGGCGCGCTCACGCTCATAGCGGTCGCGGCCTTTGCCAGCTCTCTCCGAGAGCTGCGATCAGCAATGTCTTGATGCCGATGGAGCCCGCGCTATTACGCTGTTTTTGCTCGTCCGGCGGGCTCTGGCCAGCGTGAATCATGATGGCGCCCTCCAACGCCAGCCGTTTCTTGACGCTCGTAGCAAGCCGGAGCCTTGCCGGCAAAGGTTTGTCACGAGGCGTTGCTGCTGTGATTTATAAGCTTCCGCTCAAGTGGATTGTGCGCTGAGGCACGCCCCACCCGTTCAAGCAACGGCAGCGCGGATTTTAGGGAGAAGAGCGGCCGAAGGCGACTGGAAAGCGCGCTGCGCACGCATATCACGAAAAGTTGAAGTGACTTCTTGCGGGTGCCATGATGTATGCCAGCCCCTCGCGATTATACGGCCTCGAAGGTACTGTTTGGATGTCCAGCCACATGCACATTGCTGGCGGTGGCTATGGCCGTTCGAAGTCGAGGATGTCTTTTCGATAAGTCTCGGCGACCTCGGAGATCAGCTTGTCGTCGGCTGCATAGACCAGCGCGCGATGCTCGAACAAGAGCGGCGGTATGCTCAGCTTCTGCCCGGGATGATCGGCTGGGGAAGACGCCATTTCCCAGCCGCGCGGCAACGGCTGCCATAGATTCTCGACCGAGATCGTGCGGCGGCGTGGATGCAATGGTGCGATCACGCTGCCGAAAGGAAGGTCAGTTGATTGGAGTGCCTTGTTCATGGTCGGCGTGAGACGTGATGGCACATACCAATTGTCGGCTTGCGAAAGAATATGCTCGCCGCAAACAAGTTCGACTCTGCGATAGATGACCGGCTCATTTGGCCCGATGTCGAGCCGGCGACGCTGCTCGGGCGTAATTGGCTTGGCGATCCCGCGCAACAGATGCGCAATGATCTTCGGTTGCGTCGCCATATGGTGGATGGCACACCAGTTGGTCAGCGTTGCGGTGGCGCTATGGCTCGTCAGCAAATCCGTATTCAGCGTTTCGATGAGCGCCAATATTGCGAGCCGTGCCTTAAAATCGTCCGCCCAGACCTGCGCTGTCGCCGCATGCGTAAGAGTCTCGGCCGAGACGCAAGCGATTACACAAGCGGCACGCAGGGAATTTCCGGCGCTTCTAGGCAGATAATGCGTCATCGACCCCTCGGATTCGATTGATGGATAGGCATGAATTTGAGCCTGGACACGGGAAACATAAATTGGTGAATATCCGAAATAATGGATTCTGGTATAATATATCTCGCCGCGAAGAGCGCGCGACCGAAAAGCGGAACGACGATCTAATCTCTCGAACTTTTCCAACCTATCCATGAACATGCCAGTGAATTTGGAGGATGTCGCTTCTATGAAGATTACTTTGGTCGGGTCCCGCCATTTCGGCGTAGCGGTCTTGAATATGTTGAAAGAGCGCGGCGTTGATGTGGCGGGCGTCGTGACCGCCGATGCGGCAGATCGGCTGGCTGATGCCGCGCGCGGGATGGGCATCGAGCCCATTGTGCAGAAAGATCCCAAGAATGTCGCCGCCGACGAGATCGCGGCGGGGACCGATCTCATTATTACGGCGCATAGCCATGCCCGGGTCGGCAAGGATGCGCTGGCCATGTCGCGGCTCGGCGGCGTCGGCTATCATCCCTCGCTGCTGCCGCGGCATCGCGGCATAGCAGCCGTCGAATGGACGATCAAGGAAGGCGATCCGATCGCCGGCGGTTCGATCTATCATCTGGCCGATCGCATGGATGCGGGCGCCATTGCCGCGCAGGAATGGTGTTTCGTCAAGAAGGGTGAGACGGCGCGGGAGCTGTGGGAACGGGCGCTGGCACCGCTCGGCGTGGAGCTTCTCGGCCGAGTCGTCGACCATGCCAAAGCTCATGGCAATTTGCCGGCAAAGCCGCAAGACGAACAATTTGCCACCAAGGCTCCCCGCATCAAGGAAGAAGCGGGCGCATAATCTCGAATTTTTTCGCCGAAATCCCGCTTCAGGCTGTCACGCGCTTCTTGCTGGCCGGCACGATGGTCTTTATTCGACTGCAAAGCGATTGCAGGATCGAGGCTCCACTCGCCCGCCAATGCGCTCATCGGCGCCGGCCGCTTT
>DAIESR010000036.1 GCA_027346205.1 Beijerinckiaceae bacterium | reverse complement strand
AGGCCGCCGCCATCCCGGCCTCGAACATTGGCTGCCGCTTTTCTACGACAGGCTCGACACGCTCTTCGATTATACGGGCGCGGCGCCGCTGATCCTCGATTCTCTGGACTAAGACGCGGCGGGCTCGCGCCTCGCCCAGATCGCCGATTATTATGATGCGCGCAAGACCGCGCATGAGGCTGATCCCGCCCGCTCGTCCTATAAGCCGCTGCCGCCGGACGCGCTCTATCTCACAGCTTCGCAATGGCGCGAGAGCCTTGCTGCGACGGGCGTCGCGCGCATCACGGCTTTCGCGCATCCGGAAGGAAGCCAAGGTGCTTTGATTGGCACGCTGATCGATTGCGGCGGCAGGACGGGCCGCAATTTCGCGCCCGAACGCGCCGACGAAGGCGCCAATGTCTTTCGCGCGGCGGCCGATCATGTGCGGGCGCTGCAAGGCCAGAGCAAGCGCGTGATCCTCGCCGGCTGGTCGGAGGGCTCGCGCGAACGCTTGAGCCATGTGCTGAAGGACTTCGGCATCACCGATCTTGCAACCGTTTCCTCCTTCGTTGAGGCGCAAAGGCTCGCCAGGACGGTCACGGCACTCGCTGTCATTGGCCTCGAAGAAGGGTTCGAGACTGCTGATCTCGCGATCATCGGCGAGCAGGATATTCTTGGCGACCGGCTCATACATGGCCGCAAGAAGGCGCGACGCGCGCAGAATTTCCTATCCGAAATCGCCTCGCTCTCGGCCGGCGATCTCGTCGTCCATGTCGATCACGGCATCGGCCGTTTCATCGGCCTGAAGGCGATCGAGGCCGTCGGCGCGCCGCATGATTGTCTCGAGCTGCATTATGCCGATGGCGACAAGCTCTTCCTGCCGGTCGAGAATCTTGAGCTTCTATCGCGCTATGGCTCGGAAGACACCGAGGTTCAGCTCGACAAATTGGGCGGCGGCGGCTGGCAGAAGCGCAAGGCGCGGATGCGCAAGCGCATTCTCGAAATGGCGGCGGGCCTGATGAAGATCGCCGCCGCGCGGCAGACGCATGCGGCGCCAAAGCTCGTGCCGCCGCCCGGCCTTTATGAGGCTTTCTGCGCCGGCTTCCCTTATGATGAGACGGAGGATCAGGCGGCGACGATCGATTCCGTGCTCGACGATCTCGCCTCCGGCCGGCCGATGGATCGGCTCGTCTGCGGCGATGTCGGCTTCGGCAAGACGGAGGTCGCTTTGCGCGCGGCCTTTGTCGCGGCGATCAATGGCAAGCAGGTCGCCGTCGTCGTGCCGACCACCCTGCTCGCCCGCCAGCATGCGAAGAATTTCGCCGCGCGCTTCGCCGGCCTGCCCGTCAAAGTCGCGCAAATGTCGCGCATGGTCGCCTCGGGCGCGCTCAAGGAAGTGAAGGCGGGCTTAGCGTCGGGCGAGGTCGACATCATCGTCGGCACCCATGCCGTGCTCGGCAAGGCGATCGGCTTCAAGGATCTCGGCCTCGTCATCATCGACGAGGAGCAGCATTTCGGCGTCAAGCATAAGGAGCGGCTGAAGGAGCTGCGCGCCGAAGTGCATGTGCTGACACTTTCGGCGACGCCGATCCCGCGCACTTTGCAGCTCGCGCTCACCGGCGTGCGCGAGCTCTCGATCATCGCGACGCCGCCGGTCGACCGTCTCGCGGTGCGCACATTCATCACGCCTTTCGATGCGCTGCTCGTGCGCGAAGCTCTGCTGCGCGAGCGCTATCGCGGCGGCCAGAGCTTTTATGTCTGTCCGCGCATCGAGAATATCGAGGAGGCAGCAAGCTTTCTGCGCGAAAATATGCCGGAGGCGAAATTCGTCATCGCGCATGGGCAGATGGCACCGACGGAACTCGAAGAACGCATGGCCGCCTTTTATGACGGCAAATATGACATCCTGCTCTCCACCGCCATCGTCGAATCCGGCCTCGATATTCCGACCGCCAATACGCTAATCGTG
>DAIESR010000381.1 GCA_027346205.1 Beijerinckiaceae bacterium | reverse complement strand
CCAAGCGCACGCGCCGTCGTCTGAAACGTATTGACCACCCGGCCATTGGGCGAAAGGCGCCCGAATGAGAGGCTCGAAGTGATGCGGTAGCCGAAGCTGCGGCCCGCCGTCGGCGCATCCTTCGGCACGAAGGATGCGACGATATTGTCATGCGCCTCGTCCGGCGTCGGAAGCTCCACGAGTTCGACCTGACCCTCGCCCCAATTTCCGCGCGGCTCGACGAAATAGCTCGGCCGCAATTCATAGGCGAGGTCGAGATCCTGATAATGATCGAAATCGCGGTCGCGCTGCAGCAGACCGAAACCACGCACATCCTTATCAAGAAAGGATGAGACTGCCATTTTCGGCGGATTGCGCAAGGGCCGCCAGATCCACTCGCCCGTTCCCGAATGAAGAAGAAGCCCA
Organism: Beijerinckiaceae bacterium; assembly: GCA_027346205.1. Taxonomy (GTDB): domain Bacteria; phylum Pseudomonadota; class Alphaproteobacteria; order Rhizobiales; family Beijerinckiaceae; genus Methylovirgula. Next base: position 1,367 of record DAIESR010000381.1, on the reverse strand, counting down.
TCGGAATCGTGCAGTTCGCGACGAAAGTCATCGGTGTGGCGATAGTCGTTTTCGCCAACGAAATACATCGAGGTGAGCGGCGCGAGACCGAATTTCACCGTCGGCTTGCGTGGGAACAGCGTGACGGTCACTTCGAGCGCCGAATCGACGCCGGGATAGAGGTCGAAACGATAGGCGCCGGTGGCCGCTGCGCCGTCGAGCAGAGCATAGATCGTCACATGTTCGGAATTGAGCTTAGGCGTTTCGATCCAAAACTCCCGGAACACCGGGAACTCTTCCGCGTCTGTTCCAGCATTGATGGTCAGTCCTCGCGCGGAGATTCCATAGCGCTGATTGCGACCGAGAAAACGGAAATAGCTCGCACCGAGGAAGGCAATCGCCTCGTCATAGACTTTTGGCGCATTGATCGGGAAGTGCAGACGGAAGCCGGCAAAGCCGAGATTGACGGGCAGCGGCTTTTCAAATTTCGTGCGGCCATAGTCGAAGAGATTGGCGGCATAGGGGATCGGCGCCGGCATGCCGTCTTTGATGATATTGACCGTCACCGGCCAGCGATAAAGATGGCCGAGATGGAACAATTGCAGGCGAAACATGCTGCCCGGCGTATTCAGAAACGCTTTCTCGGGCCGGAATCTGATGTCACGCCACGCGTCGAAGTCGAGCCTGCTCAAGGCTTGAGGTAAGGCAGGCGGCTCTGATTCATAGGGAGCCGCCGCCAGCTCGCGGGCGCGACGGACAACATCGTCATACTCGAATTTGAGGATGGGCTTGACAGCGGGATCGGCACCCTGAGCCATCTCCTGCGCGAAGAGCCGATCGGCCGACAGAGCCATTGCGCCCGATCCCACAAGGCCCCGCACCATCCCTTTGGCCAGAGAAGATTCCGAGACGAGAGATTGGGCGAGAAGACTTTTTGCGAACGCGCGACGGGTCAGTTCAGCCATGATCACCAAGGGTGAGAAGAGAGAGACGGAAATTTACAGTGAGCAGTCTCACGCAGCTTGGAAGTCTGGCATTGCCGCGCGTCCATCGGGGGCGCCCCCTTGGCCAATTCTTTTGCGTAAAAAGCATTGCGAGGCGTAATCGGCTTTTGCATGACCGGCAAGCCCTTCTGTGTTGTGCCCTTGTATAGCATGGCGGCGATCGAGGATCGCCATCGCAGACGAGATCATGGCGCGCGATTCCGGCCTTCTTTCGTCACGCTTACAAGATTTGCGAGATGACGCTTCATTGAGATCTCGCATGGCCGCTTGCGCCACTAAATTCTGCCCCCGGGCGCGACGCCGTGGCGGCGGCACGGTTCACAAAGCGGCGGCTGCGGATATCTGAAAAAAACACTTGTAAACTCGGCAGATCTCCTTATTTTT
>DAIESR010000368.1 GCA_027346205.1 Beijerinckiaceae bacterium | reverse complement strand
TCGGCATCCGCCTCATAATAATCGTCTGTCCGCGTATAATGCTGGACATGCGCCCGCATCTGCCCTTCCACCAGCACTTTCACAGTGCCGTCAGGCAGTTTGAGCAATTGCAGAACGGAAGCGAGCGTGCCTGTCTTGAAGATCGCGTCAGGATTGGGATCGTCGTCGGACGCATTGATCTGCGTCGCGAGCAGAATGAGCTTGTCGGTCTTCATCACCTCTTCGAGCGCGCGGATCGATTTCTCGCGGCCGACGAAAAGCGGCACGATCATGTGCGGAAAAACGACTATGTCGCGCAGCGGCAGGACCGGATAGCTCTGGATCGTCCCTGGGGCTACAGGCTCACGTTTCTGGCTGGTCATGGTTTTATCCTATTCTCGCAACGCATTCCTAGATGAAGCCCGAGCCGAAATCATTGAGGAAGATCAACCGCTGAGAGGGGTCAGCGGCGCCGAGGCTCTTGCTCCGGTTCAAAACCGGCACGGATGCATCGGCAGCCACTCAACGGCAAGATGAAGTCCGAACTCTTGGCGCATGCAGCCAGATCGGCCGACATGACATTTTCTTGATCGTAAGATGGCGTGCCGCGCCGCAGCTTTCAAGCAGCAGGCAAGAGTCGCACCGCAATGGGCTGTGCGATGCCGCGCCCCGAGCCGATTGCACTCGACGACGCGGCTTGCAAAGCCTCGCCGGCCCGTTTCCCTACATGCCTCCAGGCCTGAACGGCCTGGAGGCATGTAGGGAAACGGGCCGGCGCTCCAAGCTCAAGCGCTTGTGCCGCTCTTTTCGTTTCGCTCCGCGTAAATATACAGCGGACGGGACTTGCCCTCGACCACATCCGGACCGATGACGACTTGCTCGACACCGTCGAGACCCGGCAGATCGTACATCGTGTCGAGCAATATGCTCTCCATGATCGAGCGCAGGCCGCGCGCGCCGGTCCGCCGATCGATCGCCTTTTTGGCGACGACGTTCAGCGCCTCGTCCTGGAAGGTGAGTTCCGTATTCTCCATTTCGAACAAGCGCTGATATTGCTTGACGAGGGCATTCTTCGGCTCGGTCAGAATACGCTTCAGCGCGTCTTCATCGAGATCCTCAAGCGTCGCGAGGACGGGAAGCCGGCCCACGAATTCGGGGATGAGACCGAATTTAAGCAGATCTGCCGGCTCGACCTTGCGCAAAATGTCGCCCGTCCGCCGCTCATCGGGCGCCTGCACGCTCGCACCAAAACCGATCGAAGTCGTCTTGCCGCGCATCGAGATGATCCTCTCGAGCCCCGCGAAGGCACCGCCGCAAATGAACAATATGTTCGTCGTGTCGACCTGCAGAAACTCCTGCTGCGGATGCTTGCGGCCACCCTGCGGCGGCACGGAAGCAACCGTGCCTTCCATGATCTTGAGAAGCGCCTGCTGCACACCCTCGCCGGAAACATCGCGCGTGATCGACGGATTGTCCGACTTGCGGGAAATCTTGTCGATCTCATCAATATAGACGATGCCGCGCTGCGCCCGCTCGACATTGTAATCGGACGCCTGGAGCAGCTTCAAAATGATGTTTTCAACGTCCTCGCCGACATAGCCGGCTTCCGTCAGCGTGGTCGCATCCGCCATCGTAAAGGGGACGTCGAGGATGCGCGCCAAGGTCTGCGCGAGCAGCGTCTTTCCCGAGCCGGTGGGGCCGATCAGCAGTATGTTCGACTTCGCCAGCTCGACGTCATTGTGCTTCGAGGCGTGGTTCAGCCGCTTGTAATGATTGTGGACAGCGACCGACAGCACGCGTTTCGCCTGCCCCTGGCCGATCACATAATCATCGAGAACTTTACAGATTTCTTTCGGCGTCGGGATGCCATCCCGGCTCTTCACCAGCGAAGATTTGTTCTCCTCGCGAATGATGTCCATGCAAAGCTCGACACATTCGTCGCAGATGAAGACCGTTGGGCCGGCAATCAGCTTACGGACCTCGTGTTGGCTCTTGCCGCAAAATGAGCAATAGAGCGTGTTTTTCGAGTCGCTGCCGCCGACCTTGGTCATGGCTCATCTCCTGCCAGCCGAATGCGCTGTCTGCTTCGGCCTTTTCCAACTGCCAAAGGCGACCTCCAAAGAGACCACCCCTCTCCCGGCACATCCGCCTTGGGGTCCGCCGGCTCGCTTCCGTCTCCGCCTCTTGAACTCTCTAAATTGCATTTGGCCGATTAAGGGAAATGCAAACATGCCGGGAGGCTGGGATCAAGCCCCGGAGCCGGATTCTCCCGCCCCGTGACTTTTTGCGTCACATGGGCGCAACAGTCTGGCAGCATAATGCCAAAAAAGTGCGTCCAAGTGGTTAAACTGCATTGTTACCGGAACCAGTTGCTGGGGGAGGTAAGAAGCAACAGTTATGCCATCACCATCGGATCCCTAGCTGGACTGCAACCGTGTGATTTGACTCGCTTTCCGGCGACGTCATGCACCAAACGTCATGCACCAAACCGAGCCTGGGGAAAGTCCCAGCAGACATCTGGTGGGCGCGTCCGGTACAGACAACTGGTGGGGGGCCACTTTCGATCGCTCCGCGCAAGCGCGAAGTCTCGTAGCGCCCGCGTCCAACAGGCTGTTCCATCCGTCGTGGGGCACTCTTTGACCGAACTTGGCTCAGCCAAGCCGGGCAGATGTGTCAATCTGAAAATGATGTCGCAGTCTCTCTGCGGTTCATCGCCCCGGAGCAAGCCCGTGAATTTTGTGGATTCCGCGGCAATACACTGACGGCATCGCTCATAACGTGACTGCCGCCAGGCTCCACATCTCGATCGGCGGAACATTGTCCGCCACAAAGTCCGCCGTGAATCATTGCCGAGCGAGCCGCGACACATGCTCGCAGCTGGACCAAAGCACCCAGCCGAGCCCCGCATGGCTCGGCTCTCACCATTCTCACTGACGGGGCACAGAACAATGTGCCCCGGTCCTTTACCCGCCATCCCGTTCGACGTGTCTCGATCAAGCTGCGGATTTCGCCGGTTCCGTCTCATCCGGACGCTTATCGATCACCTGATCGACGATACCGAAGACGCGAGAATCTTCAGCCGTCATGAAATGGTCGCGGTCGAGGGTCGCTTCGATCGTGTCATAATCCTTGCCGGTGTGACGGACGTAGATCTCATTCAGGCGACGCTTCATCGCCATAATATCCTCGGCATGCCGCAGAATGTCGGAAGCCTGGCCCGAGAAGCCGCCTGACGGCTGATGGACCATAATCCGCGCATTCGGCAGCGCATAGCGCATCCCGGCCTCGCCAGCACACAACAACAGCGAGCCCATGGAAGCGGCCTGGCCGATGCAGAGCGTCGACACTTTCGGCCGGATGAATTGCATCGTGTCATAGATCGACAGGCCCGCCGTGACGACGCCACCCGGCGAATTAATATACATCGAGATTTCTTTTTTCGGATTTTCCGCTTCGAGGAACAGAAGCTGGGCGACGATGACCGACGCCATATGGTCCTCGACCGGTCCGGTCAGAAAGATGATCCGCTCGCGCAAAAGCCGCGAATAGATGTCGAAGCCTCGCTCGCCCCGGCTCGTATTCTCGATGACCTGGGGGATCAGATAATTGTCGTAGATTTCGATGGGGTCGCGGTCGCGCAGCATGCTGGTCTACTCGGTTCGAAGGGATCGGAGGGCGGCAGCGCCGCGTTTCACACAACATAATCACTTCCCGCGCTTTCGCAAAGACGGGGCCACCGCCATGATCGCCCCGCCCCGGCGTAAGCGGCCCGGCTCAGGCCCTGGCCTCCGGGCTCCCCGGTACCGCTGCCGTCGATTCGGCCTTCGACTCGAAAGCCTTCACCTGCTCGATGAGCTCCGTGGGAGAGACTTTCTTGTCCACGAGCGTGACCACGCTCAGCAGATGGTCGACCACCTTATTCTCAAAAATCGGGGCCCGGATCTCGTCGAGATGGGCGGGATTTTTCCGATAGAATTCCACGAGCTGCCGTTCCATTCCCGGAAAATTGCGTGCCCTTTCGTAAAGGGCCTGCGCCAACTCCTCCTCGGCGACCGTCACGCCGGCCTTTTGGCCGATTTCAGCCAGGACGAGACCGAGACGCACCCGCCGTTCGGCAATCCGCTTGAAATCCGCCCGTTCGGTCTCCTCGTCCATTCCCTCATCGGCAAAGCTCTTGCCTTCCTTGCTACGCTCGGCGGTCGCATCACGCCAGATCGACTCGAACTCACGCGTAACCAGCGCCTCCGGCAATTCGAAGCTGAAGTTCTTGTCCAGCGCGTCGAGGAGCTCACGCTTCCACTTGCGGCGGGAGATAGCCGCCTGCTCGCCTTCGAGAGAGGCGAGCACGGCCTCACGCATTTTGGCCAGATCGGCAAAACCTAGGCTCGCGGCGAAAGCATCGTCGATAGCGAGTTCGGCCGGCGCGGCGGAAGATTTCAAGGTCACATCGAAAGTTGCCGGCTTGCCGGCCAGATTGGCGGCCGCATAATCCTCGGGGAAGCTGACCGAGATCGTCTTCTGCTCACCGAGCTTCATGCCCTCAACCTGATCCTCGAAGCCCGGAATGAATGTTCCCGAGCCGAGAACGAGATCGACACCCTCAGCCGTACCGCCCTCGAAGACCTCGTCGCCGATCTTGCCGACGAAGTCGAGCGTGACCTTGTCGCCCTTGGTGGCGACCACGTCCTCTCCCTCTTTCGGCGTATAAAGCCGGTTCTGCTCGGCGATCCGCCCCAGAGCATTGTCGACGTCGGCGTCCGGAATCTCGCCGACCAAACGCTCGATGCTGACATTCTCGAGGCCGCTGATTTCGAATTTCGGCAGGATCTCGACCGCGACCAAATAGGCAAGATCGGTCTTCGCCTCGAAAGCCTGCGCCAGCTCCGCGTCGTTTGTCGGCATCAGCTCGATCTTCGGCGGGGTGGCGAGGCGCAAATCATTATCCTCGATGATCTTGCGATTGGCCTCGTTCACAGCGTCCTGCATCACGTCGGCCATGATCGAGCGGCCATAGAGCCGCTTCAAATGCGCAACCGGCACCTTGCCCGGCCGGAAGCCTTTGATTTGCGCCTTGGCCCGCAGCTCGTCGAGCTGGGCATCGACCTTGGTCGCGAGATCTTCGGCCGCAAGCACCACTTTATATTCGCGCTTCAGCCCCTCGGAGAGGGTCTCGGTCACTTGCATCCGTTTCGCCTTTCAATTCCCTTTTTGATATCTGGCCTTGATTTACGCCGTGCCGCCCGGCTCAACAAGATATGCGCCGCCGATTGTGCAAGCGCACCACGTCCTGTCTCAATCTGTCGCGATATGCGGCTCTGTATCCGCTTTGGTGCGGGCGGAGGGACTCGAACCCCCACGATTTTCATCACCGGAACCTAAATCCGGCGCGTCTACCAGTTCCGCCACGCCCGCGAGCGCGGCAAAGGCTTATGGTCGCCGCTTCGGGCCGGCTCTATAGCAATGCTGCCGGAAGGATGCAGCAAAAAAGTGAACGGCGGAGCCAGAAGCGCTGCCGCAACAGCGACGAGCAAAATGAACATACCGCTTTTTGCCGAGGGCATATATGGATAGCGGCTCGCCACGTTCCGACCGGAGTTCCTGGCCCATGCGCCTCAACCGCCGCGTGTTTCTCGGCTCAACCATGGCTTGCCTACTGCCTGCCGACCTACGCGCCGCGACCCAGGACTCTCCCGAAGGATTGCGGATTCTCGCGGTGGGCAAGGCGCGACACCCGATCTTGCCGGCCCCGGCAGCGACAACGGCAGGTTTCGGCTTTGGCGGGCAAGTGCCAGGACCACCGCTGCGCTACAAAAAAGGCGAAGAAGTCAAAATCCGCCTCGTCAACGCCATCGACCAGCCGGTGACCTTCTCATGCCAGAGCCTACGCATTCCAAATGCGATGGACGGCGTCGCCGGCCTGACCCAAAAGCCGGTGCTGCCTGGTCAATTCTTCGATTATCATTTTACCCCGCCCGATAGCGGGTTCTACTGGTATCGTTCGGATGTACTGCCTTATGCGATCGAACAGATCGACCGTGGCCTCTATGGCACGCTGATCGTCGAAGAAACGCATCCACCGAAGGTGGACCACGACATGACGGTCGTGCTCGCCGAATGGCACCTCGACGAATCCGGGCAGCTCCTCGTCGACCGCCCCGATCCGACCCGTGCTCCCGCCGCGCCCACGGGTCATTATGTCGTGACGGTCAATTCGGAATCCGTACCCCTCTCGGTGAACCTGCCACCCTCCGGGCGCGTGCGCCTGCGCCTGCTCAGCTTGATCCAGTCGCACCTCGTTTTCATGACATTCGCCGGCCTGCGACCGCTCATCATCGCCATCGACGGCCAGCCTTGCGAGGCATTCGCACCGCTCCGTCAGACGATCCCGATCGGACCCGGCGCCTGCTTCGATGTGATGTGCGATCTGCCCGCCAAAGCGGGAACCGAAGCGACTCTCGCCTGGCGCACGGGCGAGCCGACCGACAGGCCCCTCATCGTTTTTTCGACGCACGGCACGCCGCGGCCGAAGCTAGCGCCTCTCAGCTCCATCGACCAAAATCCGCTTCTGCCGGCGGAAATCAAGCTGCAGGATGCACACAAGGCCGAACTCACGATCGAGCTTGCTGGGACAGAAAAGGAGGCCGCCAAGGAAGCAGCGGCAACATTGCCTTCCGATCTTCACGGCCCCTTGAAGTTCAATGGCACCGGCGCCCAAAACTTCGCGGCCACACCGCTGTTTTCGGTCAAGCGCGGCACGCCGGTCACGCTCGGCTTCAACAACAAGACTGCTATCTTGCTGCAAATCTATGTGCATGGGCACGCTCTGCGCCTATTGCACGATCGCGACGATGGCTGGGAACCCTATTGGCGTAGCCATGTGATCGTCCCGGAAGGCCGCACCAAACGTGTCGCCTTTGTCGCCGACAATCCGGGCAAATGGGCCATCGAATGCCAAACACTGGAACTGCGGCCGAGCCGGCTCGTCAGCTGGTTCGAGGTGAAGTGAGGCGGGCCAGTCCCTAGAGCATGTCCCGAAAAAGTCTATCAACTTTTCCGGGACATGCTCTATATATTTGAAATATATCATATTTTTATCGCCTGGACGGGCCAAACCTGATCGGCATCTCAATTATTCGCCGGCCGCGCCGGCTTGGCGAAAAGGCTGATGATCACGGCATGGGCGATATGCTCCGCCATACAGCGATAACCGAGATCGTTCAGGTGGAACTGATCGTTCGCCATGATCTTCTCATTGCTGCGCACGCTCTCCATGAAGCGCATTGCGTCATAACGCCGCACATAGAGGACATTCTCGTCCTTGGCGATCTTTCGCAGGGTCCTGCGAATAGCGGAATAGGCAGGGTCCAGAGAAAATCTCGGCACATATTGCATGCCGACAAGCGCGACATCGATATCCTGCGACTTTAGCCAGCGCACTGTTTCACGCACGGTCGTTTCGAAATCCTCCGGCGGCACGCGCGACAAGGCATCATTCGTCCCCAATTGCCACAACACCAGATCGGGCTTGGAAAGGGCGACCTCGCTCATGATTCGATCGGCGGTCGTATCCGCCAGCTCGCCGGCGATGCCGCGATTGGCGATCTCTATGTCCGCGCCTTTCAGCGTCTTGTCCAAGATGACGCCGAGCCGCGTCGGGTAGTTGCTGAGTAAGGAAGAGGCGCCCACCCCAAAAGTCGAGGACGAGCCAATCGCTAAAATATGAATTGTTGCATGTTTTTGCAGCAGCGCCATGACGTTGGGCAGCGGTGCTGGGATCGCTATGTCGGCCTCCGGCACGGCGCAGGGCGGCGACAATGGCGGCACGAGCGGCGTAGGCAATGGCGCTGGAGCCGGCGCATTCGTCACGGCGGCCGAAAGCCCGGCCGAACCGCATAAAATCATAACCACCGTCATGATGTGGGCGAGGCCCGCACAGGGCCAGCAGCGGCTTTGCGCCCGACGTCTCGCCGTTCCGACAGCCATGCGACGATCCCCATGATGACTAATCCTACGCTGGCTATGATTGCATCGGTTATCAAGGCTCCGCCATAGGCAAAACGAAAGATCTGTCCGGCAAGGCTCAATAAAGAGGCAACGCAGAAGACATAAAGTGAATTGCGCCCGAGCAGGGAAAAGAAACGCGCGCCCACCGCGAACCAACGCATCACGAAATGAAAGTTTCCGGCAAAGACGGCGACGAGCGCGAGCAGGTGGATAAATCGTGCCGGCGATAAAAAAGTCTTGTCGAAAACGAAAAAGAGCTTCGGACTGGGCACATCCGCCGGCCGCGGAGCGAAATGGGTGAGCCCGACGACGACACCGAGTCCGATAATCGGCAGCGCCACCAGCCCCAGAATTCGGCGATGCCGGCGCGCCAGACCCCCGATACCGTCTTTGCCGCCGATGAGAAAGCCGAGAATATAAATGAACTGCCAGGCCATGGGATCGAGGAACCAGGTTCCTCCCTGTGGCCAAGACGGCAGGTTGATGCCCGTACTGAGGGTCACGACATAAAGCGCCGCGGAGAGCGGCAGCAAAGCCGGCGCGGCATAGCGTGCGCAGAGCGCGATGAAGGGTGCGCTGGCAACCAAGACGACATAGAGCGGCAATATATTGAAATAGCCGAGCTGATGCGTCAGCAGCACGAGGCCAATATGCGCCTCGACCGGATTGCGGAATATCGCCGAAGCATTGTGCCAATCGAGCAGGAAGCTGGCGCCGAAATAGATCGAAGCGGCTGCGAGAAAAGCCACCGCTATTTCGGTAATGACGAGCTGGGCGAAATAGACTTGCATGGCGCGGCCGGCGAGACGCAGCATGAAGACCCACATCGGCAGCGTCACCGCCCTGTCTACCTGCATGCGCAGCGACCAGCCGGCGAGAAAAACAAAGAGTTCAGCCGAATCGGAGAGCGACAGATTGCGATAGGTGAAGTGCTCTAAGAAAATGCCGGGGATATGATTGACGAAGATCGTGACGAGGGCAAAGCCGCGCCAAAAATCGATCTCATTGGGTGCCCGCATGTTTGGTCCGGAATTGTCGCAGGGATTATGCCCGGTCCAATGACCGAACGCGCAGATTCTTGTTGTCGACGCTGAAACTACGCATCGGGCGAGAACGGAGATAGACCGAAGTGCCCGCAAAATCTTGTGAATGCAGCGACGACCTCTGTTTCAGATCGTTCTGTTTTCGATGAAGCGGCGCAGAACCGCCGGCAGGGATTCCGGTATATCCTCGGCGATGAGGCCGGGCCCGAACTCCCGCGCTGCGGCTCCATGCAGCCAGACAGCCGCATTCGCCGCCTCGAAAGCCGGCATCGACTGCGCCAAGAGGCCACCGATCATTCCTGCCAGCACGTCGCCGGAGCCAGCTGTCGAAAGCCAGGGCGGCGCATCGCAAGCGATTGTCGCCCGCCCATCCGGACTCGCGACGACACTGTCCGCGCCCTTGAGAATGACAATTGCGCCCAAAAGCGCAGCCGCGGCACGAGCACGCACCAGCTTCGACGAAGAAGCCAGGGCCGCGGCCTGCGGGTGATCGCTCAGCTCCCCTTCCTTGGCAGCAAAAAGACGCGCGAACTCGCCATCATGCGGCGTCAGCACGACGCTGCCGCCAAACCGCTTCACCGCAGCGGCAAGATCCATCGGACTGCCGGCAAAGCTCGTCAAGGCGTCGGCATCGAGCACCACCGCCCGAGGCGGCGCCTGCGGCGGGATCGGCGCCAGTGCCTGGCCGGCCAAGGCCTGCGTCGCCGCACCGACACCCAGGCCCGGCCCCATCACGACTGCATTCTTGCGTCCGTCGGCCAGCAATTCCGCCAGCCCTTCGGGGCCGTCACAAACGCGCGTCATAATCGCCGTGAGCGCGGCGGCATGGACGCTCAGCGCCTCTTGCGGCGTGGCAACCGTGACGAGCCCTGCCCCGATCCGCAGTGCGCCACGGGCGGCAAGCCGCGCAGCCCCAGTCGTAACCAGCGGCCCAGACAGGACAAGCGCATGGCCGCGCGCATATTTATGTGCATCGAGACCTGGGCGCGGCAAAACATCCGCCCAGATCGCTGGCCGATTGACGAAAGTCTTCGGTGCGATCGTCTCGATCACCGTGTCGGCAATCCCGATATCGACCAAAGTGACCTCGCCGCAATAGATGCGGCCGGGGAGCAGGAGATGTCCCGGCTTCAACCGGAAAAAAGTCACCGTCTGCGACGCCTCGACCGCGACGCCGCGGATCTGGCCCGTCGTGCC
>DAIESR010000366.1 GCA_027346205.1 Beijerinckiaceae bacterium | reverse complement strand
CCAGCTCAGCACTCAGTCCGTGCAAGGCGCCTCAGATTCAAGGCGATGGCATTCTCATCGCGACCGCAATTTGATCGGGCCGCTCGGTCGTTCCTTGTTCGTCCAATCATAATATATTCTGCAACGGAGTTGTCACGCATATGAAGCTGTTCACAGGAGGGAGGTTGAAAAAGCACAAAAGTGCAAAGGATTGGCCGACCACGGCGCAGGACCTCTTCGCCAGCTATGAAGAAAGCTTCCCGTCTCAGCAAAATGCAGTAGACCTGATCCCCGGCTGGAGTACGGCGTTTCCGACAGAATTCGCACTCAAAGCGGGAAACCTGCCGTTATTTGCTGACGCGCGCATCCATTGGGCGATCGAGCAGTTTGGCGATCTCAAGGGGAGCCGCGTTCTGGAACTCGGGCCGCTCGAGGCCGCACATACGACGATGCTCAACGCGGCAGGCGCGCATGTCGAAGCTATAGAAGCAAACAAGCTCGGATATCTTAAATGCCTCATTTCGAAAGAAGTTTATCAGCTTTCAAATACGAGGTTTTATCTCGGAGACTTCGTGCAATGGTTGGAAAAGACCGACACGACTTATGATCTCATCGTTGCCTCCGGCGTCCTCTATCATATGCGCGATCCACTGCGGCTGTTGCAGGCCATGGCGAAAAAAACGCACACTATTTATCTTTGGACAGTCTGCGTCGAAAATGACGAACTCGAGCCAACCAAGATCGAAACTATAAATGGTGTCCCGGCGCGTTTATATGCCCGGCATTATGGCCCCGGCAAAGAAAGCCAGAGCTTTTGTGGTGGAATGGTCGATCGGCCGTATTGGATGCATCGCAACGATATTCTCGCCGTGCTGAAGTCGTTCGGGTTCTCGAACATTACGATCGCGCACGAAGAACCGGAGCATTTGCACGGGCCATGTTTCTCGATCTTCGCGAAAGCAGATTGACGGCATGAGGCTATTGTCGATCCGTGCTATAGGTCGAGCGTCGGATTTGCTCGAATAACCGGTCCACGCATGTCAGAAAAATCGGCCACGGCTTTTTTCGATACATGGCAAACCTACCTCAAGGTCGTCGCCGCCAATTATATGTATCACCTGGAAATCAAAGCCGACTTCGAGCGGCTGTTGCGCACGCGATATGCCGGCATATCGCTGGCACCGCGTGATGCGGTTTAGTGGTGAGCCAAGATTCAAACCGAACCCCCGTCCTTCATCGGAGATTTGACAAGAGGCCGACGCGGTGCCTAACGTCTGATCGACGGTCCTTCAGCAAAGCGCAAGCTTTCGCGAAGGTGAAAAGGGAATACGGTGCGGATTTCTTAAATCCAAAGCCGTGGCTGCCCCCGCAAATGTAAGCGGCGAGCGTTCACCCTCATCCACTGGGCTTTTATGGCTTGGGAAGGCGGGTGAAAGACGCGTTGAACCGCGAGCCAGGAGACCTGCCGTCGTCCATCGACCGTTTTGCATCGGGCGGGGTGTCCTGATGCGGAGCCGCGCAGCTATTTGGCTTGCGTGCCATGCAAGTGCGCAACGGTCCGTTTCACCCTGCGATGAAGTGAGCTGGTGAGACGCCGATGGCATTGCCCGACATCAGAAAAATTCCGGTCACGATCATCACCGGCTTTCTCGGCTCGGGCAAGACGACGCTGATCCGTCATCTTCTGCAAACTGCCGGCGGCAAGCGCCTCGCTCTCATGATCAATGAATTCGGCGATGTCGGAGTCGACGGCGAGATTTTGCGCAGCTGTGGCAATGCTGCTTGTCCTGAAGAAAATATCATCGAGCTGACGAATGGCTGTCTCTGCTGCACGGTCGCCGATGATTTCATCCCCGCGATGGAGGGCCTGCTCGCGCTGCCGACGCCCCCCGATCACATCGTAATCGAAACCTCCGGCCTCGCTCTGCCCAAGCCTCTGGTCAAAGCCTTCGATTGGCCGAGCGTGCGCGCAAAGCTCACGGTCGATGGCGTGATCGCCGTCGTCGATGCCGCGGCCGTCGCTGCCGGCCGTTTCGTCGATGATCCGGAAACACTCGCCGTGCAGCGCAAGAACGATCCCTTGCTCGATCACGACAATCCGCTCGAAGAGGTCTTCGAGGATCAGCTGTCCTGCGCCGATCTCGTCATTCTCAACAAGACCGATCTGCTCGACGATCAGGCGGCGGCGCGCGTGCGCAGCGATATCGCAGCAAACCTGCCCCGTGCAGTCAAAACCATTGCGACGAGCGAAGGCCGCATCGACGCTTCTGTACTCCTCGGGCTCGCCGCCGCGGCGGAAGACGATCTCGCCGCCCGCCCTTCGCATCACGATAGCGAGGAAGATCACGATCACGACGAATTCGAAAGCTTCGTGCTCGATGTGCCGACGATCGACGATCCAGACGCCTTTGTCGGCAAGCTGATCGCCCTTGCTGAGGCGCACGATGTTTTGCGCATGAAGGGTTTTCTGCCGGTCATGGGCAAGCCGATGCGGCTTCTGGTGCAAGGCGTCGGCGCCCGCTTCCGGCATCAGTTCGATCGGCCCTGGCGCATCGGCGAAGAGCGCGTCGGCCGGCTCGTCGTAATCGGCGAGGCGGGGCTCGATCGCGCCGCGATCGCGCGTGCGCTGGCCTGATCGCTCATGCATCTGCTTCGCACCACGACACGACTTCTCGACGAGAGCGCAAATGCAGTCGATCTCGATCAGACGTCGGCGGAATTCGTCTTCCTGTCCTTTTCCGACAGCGATCTCGGCGTGGCGGCGGCCGCGCTCGGCGGGAATGCACATCTTGACGCCAGGCTCGCCCCGCTCGGCATGCTGAAACATCCCTATTCGATCGATCTCTATGTCGAAAAGCTCGCAGCTAAGGCGCGCTTCGTGCTGGTGCGGCTGCTCGGTGGGCTCGATTATT
>DAIESR010000332.1 GCA_027346205.1 Beijerinckiaceae bacterium | reverse complement strand
TGACCTGGTGATGTGGTTTCGATAGCCGCGACGCCGGTTTCATGCAATAGAACCGGCGAAACCCTGGCGGACCGGCTGCGGAGGATGCGATGAACGAACGGCCCAAGCTGAAACCCAAGGACGCCCCCGACCTTTCCCGCTTCGACTGGGAGGACGCGCTGCGGTTCGACGATCAGCTGTCCGAGGATGAGCGGATGCTGCGCGACGCCGCCCGCGCCTATTCCCAGGAAAAGCTGCAGCCCCGCGTCACCGCCGCCTTCCGCGAGGAGGCGACCGACCCGGCGATCTTCCGCGAGATGGGCGAAATGGGCCTGCTCGGCGTCACCGTGCCGGAAGAATACGGCGGGCTCGGCGCCAGCTATGTCACCTACGGGCTGATCGCCCGCGAGATCGAGCGGGTCGATTCCGGCTATCGCTCCTTGATGAGCGTGCAGAATTCGCTCGTCGGCTATTCCATCCATGCCTATGGCTCGGAAGACCTGAAAAAGAAATATCTGCCGAAGCTCGCAACAGGCGAAATTATCGGCTGCTTTGGGCTGACGGAGCCGGACGCGGGCTCGGACCCCGCTGCCTTGCTGACACGTGTGGAACCGGCTGGAGACGGCTATAGCCTCAGCGGAACAAAACGCTGGATCACCAATGCGCCGCTCGCCGACATATTCATCGTCTGGGCGAAATCGTCAGCGCATGGCAGCGAGATCCGCGGCTTCATCCTCGAGAAGGACATGCCCGGGCTTTCCGCTCCAGCGATACGCGGCAAGCTCAGCCTACGTGCCTCGGCCACCGGCGACATTGTCATGGACGGCGTCATCGTGCCGGAAGAAAATCTCTTGCCCCATGCCGGCGGCTTGAAGAGTGCGTTCGGCGCGCTCACCCGGGCGCGCTATGGCATTGCCTGGGGCGCGATGGGTGCGGCGGAAGACTGCTGGCATCGCGCGAGAGACTATGCGCTGGAACGCCGCCAATTCGGCCGACCACTCGCGGCAACGCAGCTCGTGCAGAAGAAGCTCGCGGACATGCAGACAGAGATCGCCCTCGGCCTCCAAGCCTGTCTCAGGGTCGGCCGGCTCTTCGACGAAGACAAAGCAGCGCCGGAGATGGTGTCGCTCGTCAAGCGCAACAATTGCGGCAAGGCACTCGACATCGCCCGCGCCGCCCGCGACATCCATGGCGGCAATGGGATACATATCGACTATCACGTGATGCGCCACGCTCAGAATCTTGAGACGGTCAACACTTATGAAGGCACGCATGACATTCATGCGTTGATCCTCGGCCGTGCTCAGACGGGACTTTCGGCGTTTTGAGTCGCTCAGCCGTGTAGTCTACGCATGAAGCCCGACCAGCCGCCGGCCAAGATCGCAACCAGAACGGCGACACCGAGCCAAGAGAAATCCGGACGGGTGAAGCGAAACAGCCCCGCAATAGGCGGCACGAAGATCGCCGCGGCGAGAATCGCAATGGCTGCGGCGGCAATAGCCCAAAAGGCCTTATGGCCTTTGCCAAAGAGAGCGGAACGCACATCCGTGGCGGTCGCAAAAGCCAAGGTCAAATTGCCCAGGACGAGCGCTGCGAAAGCGAGTGCGCGCGCCTCTTGTTCCGGCACGCGAAGGTGCAGCGAGCCCCAATAGAGACTGTAGACGGCAACGAGAAGCACCGCGCCGAGAAAGAGCCCGATCAAAATGTGCTTGAGACCGAAGAGATTTTCGGTTGCCGCGCGCGGCGGTCTCGCCATGGCCTGCCGATCGCTGGGCTCGGCTTCGAAAACCAGCGCGCAGACGGGATCGATGATGAGCTCCAAAACCATCACATGAACCGGTAGCAGCATCGGCGGCAGGCCCATCACGATGGGCAAAAGCGCGAGACCGGCAACCGGGACATGGATAGCGGTGATATAGGTCAGCGCCTTGCGCAAATTGGTGAAGATGCGCCGGCCAAGCCTGATACCGCCGATGATCGAAGCGAAACTGTCGTCCAGCAGCACGATATCGGCCGCCTCACGCGCCACATCGGTGCCGCGTTGGCCCATGGCGATGCCGACATGCGCCGACTCCAAAGCCGGCCCGTCATTGACGCCGTCGCCGGTCATCGCCACGACATGGCCATTCGCCTTGAAGGC
>DAIESR010000025.1 GCA_027346205.1 Beijerinckiaceae bacterium | reverse complement strand
TCAATGAGACATCGGATATATCCGATGTCTAAAATAATGGAAAAGTTGAGCCCACTTTTCCGGGACATGCTCTAGCGGCACACAGCGCTCCAATGCACGATTCGTCCTTCGGGGATAAGCCCGTCGAGCGCGGCGAGAACGCTCTGCACCTTTCTCGGTTCGTCGAAGAATTCGATGACGAGGGGCAGATCGACCATGAGCCGCAAGAGATCCCCAGCGAGGATTTGGCCTTTCTCATCAAGGCCGGCAATGCCGCGAAAGACGCTCACGCCGCGTACTTCGTGCTCCTTCTGGAGGATGTTCAGGACCTCCTCCATGAGGGCCTTGTGCCGGCCGTGATCCGCCTCGTGGCAATAAATTCGGACGATCGTGACTTCGCTTTCCATGACCGTTCCTCCGCGGGCTTATGTCAGAGATTACGTGCGATATAGGCGCCGCCGACCGCCGCCGTCACGCCAAGCACGACCGATAGGACGATATAGGCTACGGCCTTGGCGCTTTCCCCCTGCTCGGCCAGCAGCAGGCTTTCCATTGCGAAAGTCGAGAAAGTGGTGAAGCCGCCGAGAAAGCCGGTGAGCACGCCGAGCCGGACATAGGGGCTGATCATCAGCCGCTCGAGCGTCAGTACAAAGATGAAGCCCATGAGAAAGCTGCCGAGCACATTGATCGACAGAGTCGCATAGGGGAAATCGCGACCCAAGAGCGTCTGCATCAGATTCGTCATGAAATAGCGGGCCCAGCAGCCGAAAATGCCGCCGATCGCAATTGCCAGATAAGCCTGCATTTCGCTGATCCGTTCGCTGCTGGGGAATTAAAAAGCTTATGAGCGACGCCTCGCCGCGAGTGACATTCCAGCGTGGGAAGTGAGCTTCTTGATAGCGGCAGATGTGCTTTCGCGCCACGCCGAAGACGGGTTTTGCTCTACGAAAAGGGGAGCGCCGTACCGTCGTCTCCGGACGGAACCGAACCTGAAGACGCCCACCCTTACCGCACGCTGAAATTCACCTTTACGCGCAGCGTGATCCGCCCATTGGGCGGCGGCGGCAAGCGGCCGAGCCGATGCGCCATCGACAAGGTCGCGTGATCGAGAGCCAAAGAGCCCGAGCTGCTTGCGATCTGCGCGGAGACGACCCGGCCGCTGGCATCGACAGTGCAGGCGAGCGTTGCCGTGCCGCTTTCGCCCCGCGCGCGCGCGGCTTCGGGATAGCGTTTGGCGGCATTGACCCTCGCCTGAACCTGACTCGCCCATGCGGCCGTCGACTGGCGTGAAGCGCTCTGGGTCGGTCGAGCGGCGCGGTGTGCGTCCCTGGCGCGGGCGGCTTCGCGGGCACGCGCGGCGCGTTCTTGAAGCAAGCGTTCGGCCCGCTCTTTCCGCTTGTGCTCTTGCTCGAGTCGCTTTTGCTGCTCGACGCGTCTTTGTTCCAGCGCTTTATCCGGCGTGGGCTTGGGCAGGGGCGGTGGTGCCACGACTGGCGGCGATGGCATCACGACGGCTGGCTTTGGCAGCTTCGGCGTCTGAAGAATAGGCGGCGCCGGCGGCGGCTCGGGTGGTGGAAGCGGCGTGACTTCTTTCTGCTGCTGCGGTGCCGCTGCCTGTGCGGGTTGCGCCGGTGTCTCGACAGGCGCGAGATCGATCATTACCGCATCGGTCGGGACACCTTGAACCACGTCCGGGGATCGCTTCAGGATGATGAAGATCGCGATGGCGAGATGGGCGGCGAGCACGACGAGCGCCGCAATGGCCCAGCGCGGTACCCCGCGCCGTCCGCGTGGCGGCAGGATCGTGTCGGTATAGCTGGTCATGGTGCGGAAGCGGATGGTGAGACTGTGGGCGCTTTGCTGCCTGCCGCCGGTGCCTCGCTCGGCTTGGCGGCGGCCTGGCCAGCATCGAGCCCGACAAGAGCGATCTTCAGATAGCCGGCTTCGCGGAGCAGGTTCATCATCTCCATCACGGACCCGTAAGGCACGGTCTTGTCACCGCGCACGAAAATCCGCTGCTGCTTGTCGCTGTTCGTCGCCGCATCGAGAGCCGGCCCCAAGGCCGTGCGCGCAATCGGCGTGTCGCCGAGCGTCAGTGACAGATCCGGCTTGATCGTGAGGAACAGCGGCTTCTCCGGGCGCGGACTGGGCTTGGCGGTCGATGTCGGGAGATCGACATTGACGTCGACCGTCGACAATGGCGCCGCCACCATGAAGATGATGAGCAGGACCAAAATGACGTCGATGAAAGGCGTGACATTGATCTCGTGATGTTCGTCGAGATCGCCGTCGCTGCTGCTCGCGAGCTTGATGGCCATCGTGTCGCTTCCTGCCTTACTCGGCCGAATGGCGCATGCCGACGACGCGCCATTCGCCTTCGTCTTCCGCTGTCTCCAGCATGGTGCGATCGAGATCGCGCGAGAGATGGCGCAGGATTTCGGCAGCGGCATCGCCGAGCGCCGCACGATAGGTCGCAATGCCGCGGGCGAAAATATTGTAGATCATCACGGCGGGTATCGCGGCAACAAGGCCGATGGCGGTGGCGAGCAAGGCTTCGGCAATGCCCGGCGCCACGACGGCGAGATTGGTTGTGTTCGTTTTCGAAATGCCAATGAAGCTGTTCATGATGCCCCAGACCGTGCCGAAGAGACCGATGAAAGGCGCGGTGGCGCCGATGGTCGCAAGCACGCCGGTGCCGCGGTTCATCTGACGGCCGGCGCGCGCTTCGATCCGCGCGATGAGCGCGGCGGCGCGCTCCTTGATCCCTTCCGGCGAGAGATCGGCGGAGCGTTCGAGTTCGCCCGCCGTCGCGGCGACCATTTGCGCGACGGGACCTTTGGCGCCGGCAAACCCCGACACAGCGGCAGAGAGGCTCTCCGCGCGAGCAAGGATGGCGAGCTGCTTTTGAACCCGTCGCCGTGCCGTAAAAAGCTCGAGACTCTTCGCAAGCCAGACCGTCCAGGTGATCACAGAGGCGAAAGCGAGGCCGACCATGACCACTTTCACGATAATATCGGCGGAGAGGAACATGCCCCAGGGCGAGAGTTCGCGAGGCAGCAGGCGCGCCGGAACAGAAGGCGCGGCATGTTCTGCTGTGGCAGCCGCATCGCTCATCGCTTTCGTGGCGGCTGGAGTGGCTTTGGCGGCTGCATCATTGGTGGGTGCAGCAGTCGCCGGGGTGGGGGAAGCTGCGATCGCAGGAACTATTGCTGGCTGAGTGGGTGTCGTGTCTTCGGCATAGGCCGGCGATGGCAGAAGTGACAGGCTGGCGAGGCCAAGTGCCAGCCCGATCGCCAAGCCGATCAGCGTGCAACAGACAGTTCGACTGCGGGGAAAAGATTGAAACGCGCTCATACAGACGATCCTCGGTGCTTTTTTGTTTTTAGTTTTTTTGCTTCTGCCATTTGTTTGGCGGTTCGGCTTCTGAGGGCCGATACGCGGCTTCTAAATGATCGTAGAGCGCGCGCAAATTTTTAGTGGCGCAGCGATCCATGAGGAAAGCTAGAGCCAAATTTTTATAGCGAGAAACTGCGTTCGCGTCTCCGGGATTCGACGCAAGCCCATGAATTTCATTGGTTTCGGGAATTTTTCCAAATTGCGATGGCAAAAATCCATGCGCGCGCCGCGCCCGCTCAATGCGCCATGAAGACCGGAAGATTCGCTTCGGCGAGGATCTGGCTCGTCGGGCCGCCGAAGATGAATTGGCGCATGCGGCTCTGGGTGTAGCCACCTTTGACGAGCAGATCGGCGCCGAGTTCATAGGCGGTTTCGAGCACGGCATAGCCAGGTCCCTTGGGCGTCTCATTGGCAAGTATGGCACGGGCAGGCACGCCATGCCGTCTGAGGCTGGTCACGAGTTCGTTCTCGTCGGGGCCGGCGAGCCTTGTGCCGGGCACCATCATCACCGGCACATCCTGAGCAGCGAGAAGCAGGGGCATGGCGAAGGCGACACTGCGCGCCGATTCGGGGCTCGCATTCCAGGCGATGGCAATGCAGTCGCCGAGTTTCGCCGGCGCTTGCGGCGGCGCGATGAGAAGCGGTCGTCCGCTCTCGAAAAGCGCCGATTCGAGAGTCGATTTGCGCGGCTGATGAATGCCGGCGGCCGGCCGGCCGACCGCGATCACATCGAACACGCGGCCATATTCGCCGACGCCTTCATCGGTGACGAGCATGTCGCCGCGCCAGCCGAAACAAGGTTTTTGCGCATCGCCTTGCGCCCTTGCCACCTCATGGCTCTGCATGAAAGCCGCGAATATATTATAAGCTTCGGCCAAAAGTTCCCGGCGGGTCCGGTCGTCGAAGACGACGTTGCCGAACGAGAAATCGGCTGCCGCGATTTGCGCGAGATCGGGGCCGAGCGCGATGCCTTCCATATAGCTGCCGAATCTTTCGGCAAGCCGCAAAGCGGTTGCGAGCACGGCCTCCATGGCGGCATGGGTCTCGACGGGGATCAGAATTGCTTTCATGGGCGCTTATCCTCGTGCAGATCCCATGATGCACGAATTTTTGGGCAGAGCCTATGGTCTCGTGCGTCGGTCGTGTTTCAGGTTGGATTTGGACTCTTGTTTTTGTCCCATAGTAGATGCCGTTGATGTCAGCATCCAATGACCGGTTTCAGATTACAAAGCGGACTTTGACGAAGGTGCATAATTTAAGAACTTCGCAACGCGCTGGCGATCTTGAATTGCCGTAGCTTCTTCGGTCCGGAATTCCGGTGCGAAAGGCAGGCTTGAAAGCGGTTAAAGCTCAATGTCGCACACGTGAGGACGATAAGGCTGTCACGCGACTTCGCTGCCAAAGCTTTTGCGCACATCTTCCATGCGCACCATCATCGCGCGGCGCGGATCGAAGGGCAGGTCTTGAAAGCCCCAGCGCGTATAGAAGCCGCGTACGCCATCATCGAGAGGATGGGTGATGACGCCCATGCTGCCGACAATCTCGGCGGCGCGTAGCGCCGATTTGAGCGCGAGCAGCAAAAGCGACGCGGCGTGCCCTTGTCTTTGGTAATCCTTGTCGATGCCGAGTTGGCCAAGGAGCGTCGCGGGCACGGGATCAGGACGATTGCGTTGCTGCGGCTTTGGAAGATAGGCGCGCTCGATTTGCGCGGCGCTCAGCGTGACATAGCCGATGATCCGTCCGGATGCGGCATCTGTCATGATATTGACGCGGGAAAGACCGCCGCTGTGATTGACCCATGCGTGGCGGAGGAACCATGTGTTGAGCGAGTCCCGCCCGCAATCGAACTGTGTCCGGTCGTCGGTCTCGGCGAGCGGACGCGGCGGGGTGACGACCACTCAACTTTCCCAAGAGGGGCGGCGGCGGGCGAGCTCGGCGAGAGTTGGGACGACTTCGGCGGGCCGGTTGAGCCAGGCTTCGAATGCTTCCCAATCCTTGGCGGGGATGGTGACGATGGAGCGGTTGAGCACTTCCATTTCGGCGGCTTCAAGGGCCTTGCGGCGCATGAAGTCGCTTAAGCTCGTGTGCGCTTGTTCGGCAGCCGCTTCGAGGATGGCGCGCTCGTCGGGACTGACGCGGACGCTGAGAACCGAAGTTGAATTGGGTGTATTCGTCATGTGTATGACAATAGCATACAGATCGGCCGAATTCAACGGCGTTGGCGCGTTGTTCTATATGTGAGGGCGTTCTTCGTCAGATGTGATTTTGGGCATTGCCGATGTCAAAGTTGATGCAACAGGTCCATCGCACGGCGGTGTCGGTCGCGCTGCTCGGTATAAATTGCAGCCCTTGATGCATCAGCGGCGAGCGCTCGTCGCCATTTCACAAATTCAAACCGAAATGCCGTTCATGCCTCACAGCACCACGGTCAACCGCCGCGCGGCACGTGTGATCCCGGTATAAAGCCAGCGGCTTCTGTGCTCGCGAAAGGCGCGGCTCTCGTCGAACAAGACGACATCGTCCCATTGTGAGCCCTGCGCCTTGTGGACGGTGAGCGTATAGCCATAATCGAATTCATCGGAATCGCGCCGCAGCGCATAGGGAAGCGTCTCTTCGCCGCCGGTGAAGAATTCGGGCAGGACGCCGATCCGCAATGGCTTATGTGAGGGGTCTTCCTCCGGTACCACGGTCAACCGCAGCTTCTTGCGGCGGACCGGGGCGGTCGTCGCGACCGTCCAGAGCGAGCCGTTGAGCAAGCCTTTCTTGGCGTCATTGCGCAGACAGACGAGCTTGTCGCCGGGCTCGGGAAGGAGGCCGGTGCGTTCGGCCAATTGCCGCAATCTTTGATTATAGGCGCGGCGGGTGCGATTGAGCCCGACGAGGACTTGATCAGCTTCGCGCACGCGTTCGGCGTCGATGGCGTCGCGGAAAATGACATCGCTGTCGCCATATCGGCCGCATTCGAGTCTTCCGCCTTCGCGTATCTGCATCGACAGGCGAATGATGGGATTGTCCGCCGCCTGGCGATGCACTTCGGTCAGCATCACGTCGGGCTCGCATTCGGTGAAATAGCCGCCGCCCTTGACGGGCGGGAGCTGGGCCGGATCGCCGAGCACCAGCACTTTCTTGCCGAAGGAGAGGAGATCGCGGCCGAGTTCTTCATCAACCATGGAACATTCGTCGATGATGATGAGGCTCGCCTTGGCGGCCGGGCTCTCGTCGTTCAATTCGAAGCTCGGCTCTTCGGTGTCCGTGTCACGGGCGCGATAGATGAGGCTGTGGATCGTGCGGGCATTCTTGCAGCCCTTTGAGCGGAGCACGAGGGCCGCCTTGCCGGTGAAGGCACCGAACACGGTCTCGCCGTCCGAATCCTCGGACAAAGCGCGGGCAAGCGTGGTCTTGCCGCTGCCGGCATAGCCGAAAAGGCGGAAGACTTGAGGCTCGCGGCGCTTCAGCCATTGGCCGACCGCTTTGAGCGCCGCCTCCTGTTGCGGCGACCATGCCATGGTCTTGTCCGTTCGCGATTCGCTGCTATGCCGAAGAATGCGTCATCGCATTACGCGACAGCGGCCGCAAGCCGAACTGGGATTAGGCAGAAGCCCGTGCAGGCGATATCGGCTCTGCGGCAAAGTTTCGCGGCAAAGCGCTTCGGTCAATCGTGCGCCGAGCAACGCAGAGGGCAGATTATAAGCCTTCTAAAACATTATTTTATACGACTTCTAACTTGCTTCTAAAAAACTTGCACGAGACTGAAAAGCAGGTTTTTTATTTGCCTATGGACGACGCAATATTTGGCACTGCCGAATTTTGCAGGTCGGCCCGGTGCGCGGCTCGAACGCAGGCAGATGCTTTTTGATGCGCGCGGGCCCCTCTATATTTTCGCAGGAGGCGGAAGTGATTGTTTTTGGTCGTCGCGCCAGTTTGGCGTCTCTCGTCATTCTGATCGCGGCTGCTTGGCCTGTCATGGCTTCCGCCAAGGAATATCCCATTGGCAAGCCGCAGGAAAAATACGGCATGAGTCTCAGCGCGGTCTATTTGCAGCCGATCGTGATGGACCCACCCAATATGATGCACGCGGCAGCGCAGTCGGACATTCATCTCGAGGCGGATATCCGTGCGGCCAAGACCAACACCAATGGTTTCGCCGAAGGTGACTGGATTCCTTATCTCGTCGTTCATTATGCGTTGACGAAACTCGACGACAACAAGGTGGTCAAGGGCGACATGATGCCTATGGTGGCCAATGATGGGCCGCATTACGGCGACAATGTCAAATTGATGGGACCAGGCAAATACAGACTCACCATGGAAATCGAGCCGCCGACTGCCGATCCGCATACGCATTTTGGCCGCCATGTCGACAAGGAGACCGGCGTCGGCCCCTGGTTCCCGAAATTCTCAGTCGATTACGATTTCGTCTTTGCCGGCGTCGGTAAGAAAGGGGCCTATTGAGTGCCCACGGCTGACGCTGTTCCACATCTCATTTGCCGCACGGTGCGCTTCTTGCGTCGGGGCCAATATAACCCGAAATTACAGGGAGGAAACGTGGTCGGGGCAATAAGGTCTGTAAGGGCATGTCACAAGGAATTGAGGAGCGAAGCTTTGGAGCGCATAAACCTGCGAAACCGAGCGGCGACCATCTTGGTGATGGCCCTGATGATCGGTCCAGCGCTGAGCCTTTCGAGTCTCGTGAGCCTCCGCGGCTTCGCACGCAGCGCGCAGGCGGCGGACACACCGACTTTCAGCATTGAATTCCATGATGGGAAAGTAACGCCGACAAGGCTCGAAGTCCCCGCCAGACAGCGCTTCAGGATCGAGCTGAACAATACCGGCGTCACGCCGGCGGAATTTGAAAGCAACGAGCTGCGCGTGGAAAAAGTGCTGGCACCACAGAGCAAATCAGTGCTCGTGATCCGCACGCTCGATCCTGGTGAATACCCGTTCTTCGACGATTTCCATCCGAATGCACCGAAAGCGGTTTTAGTCGCGAAATGACATCGGCGTCGAAAATTCCGGCGTCGAGATAGGAAGTGACGATCTTGTCCTCATCGGCCTCCAGACAAGCGAACGATTGGCGCGGCACGCGCGTCGAGTGGCCTCTTACCGCGAGCTTGGAGCCCGCCGCCGATGCCGAAGGTGGCGATTCTGGAAATAGCGTCATGTCTGGAAATAGTGCCATGTCTGAAAACAGTGCCATGGCAGGGGGGCAAAGTATCTCGTTTCGAGAGCGGCGCGATGTCGTCATCGCCGCTCTCGGCGATTGGCTGAAACGCAATCAAGGGACGATCCGGTCCATCCAATGGGTGGTCGTCGCCTTCTATCTGCTCTTGGTTGCCGTCCCTGCTTTTCTTCCTCTGCCGGGCCGCGTGGCGCATATTTGGAGCAATCTGACGCTTTTTGCGCAGTTTTGCTTTTGGGGCATCTGGTGGCCCGCTGTCCTCCTCAGCATGGTCGTCGTCGGCCGGGCGTGGTGCGGAATCATGTGTCCGGAAGGCAATCTCACCGAAATCGTGAGCGGGCACGGACTAGGCCTCGCCATTCCGCGTTGGCTCAAGTGGAAGGGCTGGCCCTTCGTCGCCTTCAGCTGCACCACGGTCTATGGCCAGATGGTCAGCGTCTATCAATATCCAAAGCCGGTGCTCCTGATTCTCGGCGGCTCGACGGCCGGGGCAATTGTGATCGGCTATCTCTACGGCCGCAACAAGCGTGTCTGGTGCCGCTATCTCTGCCCGGTCAATGGTGTCTTCGGATTGTTGGCGAAGCTCGCGCCGCTGCACTTCAGGGTCGATTCCGATGCCTGGGCGCGGTCGCGTCCGAGCCACGCCTCGGCGGAGCAACGCCCGCCTCATCAGAGTCTTGAGCCGATCAATTGCGCGCCGCTCGTCGCCATTCGTACCATGAAGGGGGCGGGCGATTGCCATATGTGCGGGCGCTGCAGCGGCTTTCGCGGCGCGGTCGCTCTCGAGTTCCGTTCGCCCACGGAAGAGATCGTGAGGATCGCGGGGACGCAGCCGAAGCCTTGGGAGACGGTGCTCATCCTCTTTGGCTTGATGGGTGTCGCGGTCGGCGCCTTCCATTGGAGCGCCAGCCCGTGGTTTATAGATATCAAGCAGAACGCGGCGCTCTGGCTGATCGACCACGGCATGACCTTTGTGCTGGCTGTGCAGCCGCCTTGGTGGATTCTGACTGATTATCCCGACCGCAATGACATGATGACGCTGCTCGATGGCGCGGTCCTCATCGGCTATATTCTCGCCACGGCTTTGGTGATGGGCGGCGTGCTCAGCCTGTCTCTCGCCGCCGCGGCGCGCTGCCTCGGCCCGTGGTCGGCGGCGAAATTCCACCATTTGGCGCAAGCCCTCATTCCGATGGCGGGATGCGGCGTCATTCTCGGGCTCAGTGCGTTAACGGTCACGCTTTTGCACAATGAAGGCTTCGCGCTCGGTTTCGTGCCGGCTCTGCGATTGCTGTTCCTGGCGGGTGCAGCCAGCTGGTGCCTTTATCTCGCTTGGAAGATTGCCGGTTTGTACAGCAAATCGCGGTTTCGGCAGGCAGCGGCAACCACCTTGTTCGGCACCGCTGTAGGGCTTGGCGGCGCGAGCTGGGTACTGCTATTCTTCATATGGTAAAATTATACTGATTAAAATGCCGTCGCGCGGCCGCGTTATTTGCGCCGCCGCAATATCAGAAGCGTTTTAATTTTATTGTAAGTTATTAATTTATATGTGTAACTTTCCAAGTGTGCCAGCCCGTGGCAGAGCTTTTGGCGAGCGACATGCCGGATAATAGGGCGGGCTGCCCATACTGCCTGCAAGATATTGCACAAACTTTGCTAGAGACACCGGATTGTGTCAGGGCTAATGTTTTCGCGTTGCAATATCGACATCTGTTTGGGCCGACGGGTGGAATGACGTTGGGTAAAAGATTGAGCGGTGTCGGGGCTTCGACATCCTGGAGAAACCGAAAGG
>DAIESR010000309.1 GCA_027346205.1 Beijerinckiaceae bacterium | reverse complement strand
ATCACCGCGGCGAACTGATCGCCAGCGAGACGAGCCAAAGTGTCCTGCGGCTTCAAAATGCGGCCGAGCCTGCGCGCGACCGTCAATAAGATCGAATCACCAGCAGACAGGCCAATCGTCTCATTGATCTGCTTGAAACGGTCGAGATCGACGCAAAGAACGGTGGGCCTCATCTTGGGATCAGCCTCGCCGAGCAGCAGCCCTGCTTCGAGCCGATCGAAAAACAATTCGCGATTGGGCAGCCCGGTCAGATTATCATGCACGGCATCGTGCAGAAGACGCTCCTGCGCGGTCTTCTGCTCTGTCACATCGGCCAGAGTGCCGATGACACGGACGACGTCCCCGCCATCGTTGACGACGGGACGCGCCTTCATATGGAACCAGAAATAGTGACCGTCGGCAGCGCGCAGCCGAAATTCCTGATTGATCCGACCGCATCTCTGCCCAAGCATCCTATCGAGACATGCCCGATAGCGATCGCGCTCGAAAGGATGCAGGAATTCGAGCCAGGCCGCGGCGGGACCTTCGAGCTGGCCGCGCGCAAGGCCCAATTGCGCTTCGGCCTCGGGGCTCAAATAGACGCGATCTGCGTCAACATCCCAATCGAAGATCACGTCGCCGCTGCCGGCGAGCGCCAGGGCCTTGCGCTCCACATCGCTGATCGCGCCATGCGCCAGACCACCGCTCGCAAAGGCATTCTGCATCACCGTAAAGCCGATCAGCATGACGATGAGTACGAGCCCGCCGATAAGAGCCGGCGAGACGAGATCATTGGTCAGCGCGCCAGTCACGGTGAAGCCCGCCGCGGCGATCCAGACAAGCAGCAGAAACCATGTCGGAATCAACATGACCGCACGATCGTAGCCATGCGTGGAGAGATAAAGGACCAGAATGAACCCGACGGCGGCGATCGTGGCGAGCGAGATCCGCGCGACGCCAGCTGCGACCGGCGCATCATAAACGGCAAGGCCAATGAGCGCGACGAGAAAGGCGAGCCAGCCGAAAGCCACATGCGAAGCACGCACATGCCATCGGTTCAAATTGAGATAAGCGAAAAGAAAGACGAGCAATGTCGCGGCGAGCGATGTCTCGGCACCGGCCCGCCAGATCCGATCGGTCTGCACCGAAGTATTAAAAATCTTGCCCCAGAAGCCAAAATCGATGCAGACATAGGCGAGAACCGCCCAGGCCAGTGCCGCGGCCGCAGGAAAGATGATGGCGCCCTTCACGACGAACACGATCGTCAGAAACAGCGCGAGCAGCCCGGCAATGCCAATGACTATGCCTTTGTAGAGAGCAAAGCTCGTCACTTTGTCTTTATAGGCTTCGGGCTCCCATAAATCGAGCTGCGGCAGATTGGGCGTGCGCAATTCAGCGACATAGGTCACCGTCGTCCCGGGATCGAGCGTGAGCCGAAACACATCGGCATCGGCACTTTCTTGACGGTCCGGCGGGAAGCCCTGGCTGGCCGTGATCGCCGACACACGCGTCGCGCCAAGATCCGGCCATATGACACCCGAGCCGACAAGGCGGAAATGCGGCGCGACGATCAGCCTCTCGAGCTGCTCGTCGGTATCATTGGTCAGCGCAAAGACGATCCAGCTCGGATGCGTGCCGGGCTCGCGTGCGCGAACTTCAATGCGCCGCACAATACCATCCGAGCCCGGTGCGGTCGAAACGAGCAGCCGATCCCCCTGCGAGCTATAGCGCTCGATGGCCTTGGTAAGATCGATCGCGGCCGCACGAAGCGGCACACGGATAGACTGGATCGCGCGCGCCGGCGCGACCGTCGCGATCAACAAGACGAGAGCGAGCCAAATTCCGCGCCGAAACAGGGTCAGCAACGAAAATAAGGAAGACCGCTTTTCGCCACAAGGGCCGAACAAAGTCTTCAGGACGAAACAGAGCTCCCTAGAGCCGATTACCGATTACGTCGCATTGCTTTGCGATGCAGCCGAAGGACGGGATCGGCTCACGATAAAAGACTTTCCGAGCATGTCTTCAAAAAAGCGTGTCCACTTTTCCGCGACATACTCAAGCGCCGATCCCAATGCATAAAATCGCTTGGAAAGCCCGGCGACCGGCGGGCATTGATCGACCTTGAGCACAGGCCGATCGGAGAAAACCGTTCCCGCCGCATAGCGACGGGTATGCGGCGGGACCGTCATGGCTCGGCACGTCCGATTCCAAGCTGCACTGGTAAAACCAATGCGAGCCGAGGGCAAGTCGGAACGCGCTTTTCGCCCTGTCCTCCCAATCCCGTCAACACGGCGTTAAATCCCGCTCTAGGATTGATCACGCCTCGGTACACGCAAAGGAAGCGGGTCCGTATCGAGCAGCGCATAAAGGAGATGATCCTGCCAGACGCCGTTGATCCGCAGATAGGAGCGGGCGAATCCCTCGCGCTTGAAGCCAATGCGTTCCAACAGTTGGACCGAAGCATCATTATGTGGCAGGCAAGCGGCCTCGATCCGATGCAATCGTAAAGTGGTGAAGGCAAATCCTGTCACCGCGCGCACCGACCGCGACATCAAACCTTTTCCCGCATAAGGCGCACCCATCCAATAGCCGAGGGTGGCAGCTTGCGCGACACCGCGTCTGACCTGCCCGAGTGTGAGGCCGCCTACGAGAATATTGTCGGATTCGCGAAAGATCAGGAACGGATAGGCTTCGTCACTCTCGATCTCCTGCGCGTGCCGCCGCAGCCTTCGGCGAAAAGCGGCGCGCGTCAGGTCGTCGCCCGGCCACGTCGGCTCCCAGGGTGTGAGAAAGCCGCGGCTGCGTTCGCGCAGACCTGCCCAAGCCTCATAGTCGCGCATCTCCGGCGGACGAAGATGGACACCCTCGCCACGCACGAAATTGACCGAATCACTCGCAGGTCCAAGTCGGAATAGAGCCAAGCCCTTCTCCTTCAGCTGATCCGCAGACGTTCCGCAACACGGTCGGGTGAATAGACTTTGCTGATCGGCCCAACGGCGGCGACGGTGGGGGCCGAGCGCAACGCCCGCGCGCCGGCACGACGGATCCGCTCGACGCTCAGACTATCAATCCTGTCGATCATTTCAGCGCGCGTCAAAGTCCGGCCAAAGACCAGCAACTGCCGCGCAATCTGCTCGGCACGCGCACCCGGCGATTCGAGCGCGGTCAGCAGGCCGACCTTCAACTGTGCCTTGGAGCGCTGCCCCTCCACCTCATTCAAATCTTCCGCCGATTTGGCGAGGCAATCGAGCGCGACGGGCATCAGTTCGGCAACCTGCTTCGACCCGGTGGCAGCATAAATGCCGA
>DAIESR010000301.1 GCA_027346205.1 Beijerinckiaceae bacterium | reverse complement strand
CTGCCCAGTCGTCGGCGGACGCTGCTACGACAATTACTCCGGTCAAGTCAGCAGCGCAGTCGTCCTCGCCAACGGCTATGTCGATCTCGGCACTTGGTACGGTATTACGCCTTTTGTCGGCGCCGGCGTCGGCGTCGCCAACAGCACTGTCAGCGGCCTCACTGATACCGGCGTAACGGTCGGTGGATTCGGCTTCGCTCCGACTCACACTTCGACCAACCTCGCCTGGGCCGCGACGGCTGGCCTCGATTATGCGATCACGCCCAATCTCAAGCTCGAAATCAGCTATCGCTACCTCGACATGGGCGATGTCAGATCCGGCGCGATCAGCTGCACGAACACGCCAGTCTGCGGTCACGAGGTACAGAAATTCCACCTCGCCTCGCATGATATACGTATCGGCATGCGTTGGATGTTCGCCAGTATTCCGCTTATGGCGCCAGAGCTGCCTCTCGTGACGAAATATTGAGCCGCACCGCGTTTCGCAGATCAATGAAAGCGGGCCACCCGGCCCGCTTTATTTTTGGATCGAGCCACGGTTTCGAATTACGTTAAGGTTAAGAGCGATTTAAGAAATATCCTTCACACTTCCTTTCCAAGCGGTTCGGAAAGGAAGCTGAACGATGTCGAGCCATGATTCACGCCTACGGATGATTGCGATAGCAACGACGCTGGGCGCTGGGATCGCAACCGGGGCTTGGCAGCAGAGTGCCGCCGCGGCTGATCTCGGACCCTCCTTTTTCGTCGATGGCCCGCCACCCGAGGTTCAGCCCGTCGAATTTGGCACCGGCTGGTATATTCGCGGCGATCTCGGCTATGCGAATGATTCTCTGCCGCCGCTCACGTCCAATCTCGCCCAATATCTCTCGTCGGCGCGGCAAGCCAGCCTCAGCGCAGGGCTCGGATTCGGCTACAAGTTCAACAATTGGATCCGCGCCGATATCATCGGTGAATACCGCAAAACGATCGCCGCCACGGGACAAGGCCCCGGCCAAACCTGCGTCACCCAAGTGACCACGATAAACAATACGCCGACCAATACGGCCTTCGATACGTGCACTCCGAATTACCGGTCGAGCATCCGGCGCTGGGACCTGCTCGCCAATCTCTATGCGGATCTCGGTACGTGGTATGGGATCACGCCCTATGTCGGCGGCGGTGCGGGCCTGAGCCTCACGCGCGCGTCAAGCTCCGTCAATTGGTATATGAGCAACGGTCTGCCCTATCACGTCACCACGGACGGCTTCTATTTCAATTGGGACAAATACACGAGCAATTTGCGCTATCAATTCGCCTGGGCGCTGATGGCTGGCGTTTCCTATGCGATGACAGACCATATATCGGTCGATGTCGGCTATCGCTATATCAATCTCGGCACTCTCCCGAGCATCGCCGACCCGTCCGGCACGATCGTCAACAAGACAATGGATGCACATGAAGTCCGCGTCGGCCTTAGATATATGATCGATTGATGTCGGCTCGCAGGGTGCACTGCGTGCAGCCGTGCGCCCGTGAATTGAACATTCGCGAAGCGCGCGAATTTGCATAAGCCTGGAGAAACGTCGATGATGGCGCCTCAGCTCGCGCATCATCATGGCAGACAACTTCTTCTCCACCTCCCGACGCAAAGCGATTCGTCCGCCGGCTGATTTTTCGTCAGCCGCAGCCGCGCTCGTCGCATCCTTCGTCGACGCTGATCTCTTCGCCGGCACGGTTCTGGTCGCAGCCGGCAGCGAGCGGCTGCTGCACCAAGGCTTTGGCCTTGCCAATCGCGAATGGGGCGTCGCGCATGTGCCGGAAAGCAAATTCAGGCTCGGTTCGCTCACCAAGCAATTCACCGCGACCGCAATCCTTCAACTCATGGAGCGCGGCAAGCTCGCGCTGGACGATTCCATCACGACATATTATCGCGATGCACCTCCTGCCTGGGGCGACGTGAGTCTGATGCATCTGCTGACGCATACGTCAGGCATTCCGAGCTATACGTCGATTCCCGGATTCTTCGGCAGCGCGGCGCGCCTCGAACGCACCCCGCAAGAGATCATCGCGTTGACGCGTGATGTGCCGCTGCTCTTTCCGCCGGGCGCGCAGTTCAAATATAATAATGGCGCCTATATCATCCTCGGTCATATCATCGAGCGCCTGACCGGCATGAGCTATGAAGACTATGTGGCCGACACGATCCTGCGGCCGCTCGGCCTTGCCTACACGGGCTATGATCATGACGAGACGATCATTCCGTTTCGCGCGCAAGGCTATCGTTTCGAGAATGGCAGCTTCAAGAACGCGGCTTTTCTCGCGATGAGCTTGCCCTATGCGGCCGGTGCGATCTATTCGACCGCGGATGATCTTTTCACCTGGCTGAAAGCGCTCTCTACCGCCCGGCCGATCAGCGCCGCTTCCGTCGCATTGATGATCCACGATCATGGCCATGGCTATGGATTCGGCTTCGCCATGTTGCGGCACTCGCATGACTCGCTCAATGCTGAGTG